>CAVKTU010000042.1:0-9909 GCA_963659395.1 Holdemanella sp.
TCCGCACTAAATGCAGTTTGGCTTGGACAAAATGCGATTTCTATTTAAATGAGCAACGGGGAACTCAAGCACCAAAGAAACGCTATCGCCTCGCGCCTTAAACCTATATAATAGTCATTTGCAAAGGAACTCTTATGTGGCATGAATATCTCTATCGGGTGCTAAGCATCGTCAATTATGTGGTTTTAATCGCCATCGCTATCCCTCTAATAATCCAAATTTCCTATATCCTTTTCTTCTTCGTCAAAAAGAAGAAATTCCCCGCCAGTGAGAAAAAAGGCCGTATCGCCTATCTCATCCCCGCTCATAACGAAGAGGATGTCGTCGGCGATTCCATCAGCTCCCTTTTAAACGAACAAGAATATCCAAAAGAGCTATATGACGTCTTCCTCGTCGCCCATAATTGTACCGACCACACAGCCGAATACGCCGCTAAAGCGGGCGCCAAAGTCCTGATTTTAGACGATCCCGATCCCACGCACCGCAAAGCCTTGTATCCGTTGCGTTATGGCATCGAAGAGATAATATCCGGAAAATACGGCGATTATGACATGGTGATCCGTGTCGACGCCGACAACCATCTTAGCCCCGACTTTTCCGAGAAGATGAATGATGCCTTCCAATCGGGCGTCGATTTGGCTAGGCCCTACGAAGGCGCTTCCAATGGCGTGCAGAATTTCTTCACTAAGGCCTGCGCCATGTTCTATGTCATGGAATCACGTTATGGCAGCCGCGTCAGGGAACGCCTTAATTTGGCTTCCCATGTCAATGGCAGCGGCGCCATGATGAGCGTCAAAATGTTAAAGGCCACCGGCGGCTATGACTGCCAAAGCATATCCGAGGACACCGAATATTATTTCAATCGCTTACTCGATGGCTATAAGGGCCACTATGTCGAAGACGCCATCGTCTATGAGGATATGCCTTCCTCCTTCAAAGACACCTATAATCGCAACAAGCGCATCGGCAGCGGCAACAATTTCCTCTTCCGCACGAAGTTACCTAAATTGCTAAAACGTTTCTTCAAAACCGGCGACTTGTCGTGCTTAGAAGTCTATATGACCTATATCTTACTCGTTTTAACCGTGCCTCTATCGATTTGGCTGCCCCTTTATTACATTTACCATTTCGCTTATTTAGCCTGCGCGGGATATGGGGTGCTTGAAGTATCTCTCTTCGCCCCCGCCGTCTATCAATCCTTCCTTTGGAACACCATTTGGGCCGTTTTAGGGGTGGTATTAGGCCTTTTCTTCATCTTCGGATACCTGCAAGCCTTCATCTTAGCGATGACCGAATATAAGAAATTGGGCGCCAAATCGCGGCGCGAATATCTTCCCGTCATTCTTCTTTTCCCCTTCTTCTTGCTCCTATATTCGGTCACCATCTGCATGGGCATGCTTTCTAAGCCCAAAAAATGGGGCGCCGCTAAACGCAACGTACAAAAGAAATAGAAATACGCTTCGTTTCGGCATAGGTTTTTGGCTTTTTGCTATTTAAGCAGCGCTTTTCTTATGCCACCAAAAAAGCGCCCCTTGCGGAGCGCTTGGAGGATACGAAGGAAATTACTTCGAAAGGATCTTGCCATAGAGGCCCGCTAAGCGGACATATTGGCAGGTGAAGCTGTATTCGTTATCGTACCAGCTGAAGACTTTGACCCATTGGGTGCCATCGGGCATCGTACGGACCATCGTTTGAGTGGCATCGAAAACGGAACCTTCGGTGCGGCCAAGGATATCGCTGGAGACGATTTCGTCTTCGGTATAGCCAAGAACGCCTTTGAGCTCGCCAGCCGCCGCTTCTTTCATCGCGGCGTTGATTTCTTCGGCGGTCGTCTCTTTCTCGAGTTGGAGCGAGAGGTCGACGAGCGATCCATCGGTCACTGGGACACGGATGGCCGTGCCATCGAGTTTGCCCTTGAGTTCAGGGATAACGGCGCCAATGGCTTTGGCAGCGCCAGTGCTGGTCGGAACGATGTTCGCGGCAGCCGCGCGGCCACGGCGGAGATTGCCTTTGGCCAAATCAAGGATGGTTTGGTCGTTGGTATAGGCGTGGACGGTGGTCATATAACCGCCTTTGACGCCGAATTTGTTCATAAGAACGTGCATCACGGGGGCTAAGCAGTTGGTGGTGCAGCTAGCGCCGGAGATGATCTTTTGATCAGCGGTGAGCTTGTCGGTGTTGACGCCATAGACATAGGTCGGGATGTCTTTGCTGGAAGAAGGAGCGCTGATGATGACGCCCTTAGCGCCATTGTTCAAATGGACTTGACCATCTTCTTTGGTCTTAAGACGTCCGGTGCATTCGAGAACGACATCGACGCCGTATTCGCCCCACTTAAGATCGTGTGGGTCTTTTTTGCCGAGAACGGGGATCTTCTTTCCTTTGAAGACAAGGTCGTTCTCCACGATGTTGCCGGCCTCGTCCTTCTTGACGATGGCATCGATCTCATCAGGCATCCAAGTCCTGTGGGTGGTGTCGTACTTAAGAAGGTACGCCAAGGTTTTGGCATCGACGAGGTCATTGATGGCAACGACTTCGAAATCGCCGCTTTCGTAAGCGCGGCGGAACGCAAGACGGCCGATGCGGCCGAATCCGTTGATAGCTAGTTTAATTGACATGTTGAAGCTAATTCCTCCTAATTAAACCGTCAACATTATACAAACCTTTTTTCCTAGTGGAAAAGAAAAACCGCTTTATCGAAAAGAGGAAGCGCGGAAATCGTTCCGACTTTCTATTCAACACCCTCTAGCAAGGTCGATAAATCAACTTCCAAAGCCGAGGCGATTCTTTCTAAAATCAAGAAGCTCGGATTGCGGCGCCCCCTCTCCAAATCGGACATATAAGTCTTAGAGACCTCGGCCAAATAGGACAAGGTCAGTTGCGAAATCCCCTTCTTCTTGCGGAGAGAAACGATCCGTTCCCCCAATGCCTTTAAGGCCTTCTCTTCGTTTTTATGCCTTATCATGGTGCCTGGCCCTTTCATATTGCTCATTGAGGTAACGGAAGAGATGATTGACGTTCGATTTGCTGACGGTCGCTCCGAGTTCTTGCGAAAGGAGTTTCGCTAATTCGCCCAAACTGGCGTCGGGATTTTGCAAACGGATCTCCATCAAGGTCCTTAATTTTAAGTTATCGATCCCCTGCCACCCCAAACGTTCGACGAAATAATTGATTTGCTCAATTTGCTTCTCGCCTGTCTGTTTGCTACGGCGATAATTGGCTCCGTCGAGATTGGCCAAACGGTTGCCGATGCTGGCGAAATCCCGGGATACACGGACATCCTCAAAAGCCAAGCAATTCTCTTTGGCACCGAGCAAAATCAAAAAATCGCTTATTTCATCGCCTCTTTTAATGTATATAACATGTTTATTGCGCCTTTGAACCATCTTGGCGTGAAAGGGATGCGGCGGATATTTTTGAATAAGATGTAACAAAAACGAGGCAAAGTCTTCTTCTTTGCAAGATATCTCCAGATGATAGGAAGATGACTGCGGGGAGCTGACCGACCCGCCAGCCAAGAAGGCTCCGGCGAAAAAGGAAGAGGTTTGTGAGGATGTAGCAAGCACCCGCGCAGGCTGCTTAGGAAAGAAGAAATCCACTTCCAAATCGTTTAGGATATCCTCCGCCCCTTCGTCGATGATGACGTGATAGACGATCCTTTTAAGGAAACCGGCGCTTCTTGTATAGGAAAAGCGCGCCCTAACACCATATAGATCATTCAAATATTTATAAACGACTTTGGCGATGGCGCTATTCTCGCTCGAAACCTCTAGCCCTTCTTTGCCTTCATTAAGGCGGAGATAACCGCTCATGCGGACGAAGGCGCTTAAAAAGGCCCGTTTCTCCTCGTCGCTGCGCATAACGGCGGCGCTTTCTTCTTTCGTTAATTCGGCAAAGGAGGTAAGCGAACGCATCCTAATCCTTTCTTTTCCTTATAAAGGAAACGATGCCGCTAGAAGCTATCGCCCCATCGGCTAAAGCGGTCACGACCTGCCGCAACTTCTTATCGACGATATCGCCGGCGGCGAAAAGGCCAGGGACGCTCGTTTGCATAGCCTCGTCCGTCACGATAAAGCCTTTGTTCATCTTCAAGGAAAAATGGCGCAAGAAAAAAGTGTCCGTTTCTTCGTGCAGCAAAGGGAAAATAACGTCGATTGGTAAGGATTTCACACTTTTTCCTTCCGTGAATTCCGCCATAGAAACGTGATTGGAATCATTTTCGCCAAGGATTTTGCTTAGACGAGCATGCGGATGGAAAATAACATTCCCCTGCTTTTTCAAAGCCATATCGTCATTCGAAAAGGATTCGCCCGGAAAAAGGAGATGCAATTCCTTCACGAGCGAAGACAAATACAAAGCCTCTTCAAAAGCCTTCTCCCCATCTCCTTCGATTAAAGCCCTCTTTCCTTTAAACAAAGGGCCATCGCACGTCGCGCAATAAGAAACGCCATGGCCGAGGTATTTTTTTTCGCCGGGTATTTTCGGCGTGTTGCTCAATCCCGTGGCAAGCAAAACGGTTTTGGAGGAAACCTCGTTATCGCCATTATAAGAAAGCAAAAAACCGTTATCCGTTTGCTTAATGGAAGTCACCTCACCATAAGTCGGATTCTCTTCTAAGGGCGCTAGAAGCTTTTGCGCTAGCGAAAAGCCATCGGTAGCCATAAAGCCAGGGCAATTGGCGATTTCATGGATATTTAGGAGCTTGCCGCCGGGCGCTCCCTTCTCTAGCCATAAATAATGGACGTCGGCCCTCTTCAGGTAAGTGATAGCCCCGATAGCGGCGGGACCGGCTCCAATAACGACGGCATCATATGTTTCCATTGGCGATTCTCCCAAACAAATCTTGCCATGAAGAGCAAATATTTTCATTCTTTAAACCTTCTAATGGCTCGCGGAGACACCATCTGGCCATCAAAAACGCCACATCGGCTCGCTTGGCGGCCTCGTAATCGTAAATGGTATCGCCGACATAAACGACTTCCGTCTTATCGCTTATCCCAAGTTTCTTCATGGCTAGATAAATTCCTTCGGGATCGGGCTTATTCTTCGTGACCTCATCGCCGCCGATAACGACATCGAAAAGGCCTTCTAAATGAGATATCTCTAATGAATAATCCGCAAAGGAACGTGCTTTGTTAGTGACGACGCCTAATTTTAAGCCCCATCTTTTGAATCCTTCTAAGATTCCTCTCTCGCCCATAAAGGAGGAGACGTAATCGTCATAATATCGTTTAGTCCGCGCTTCATAATAAGCCAATGTCTCCTCGACGGGGATTTCGGGAAATTCCTTTCGAAGAGATAAATCCAAAGGCGGACCGCTAAAAGAGAGCAAATCCGCCAGATGAGGTTTATATCCAGGTTTGAATTTCTTATAGAGGTCACACCAGGTATAGACGATCATCAAATCGCTATCGATAATCGTGCCATCCATATCGAAAAGAACGGTATTAATCATGGCTTCCCTCATCGGTGGTTTCGTTACCGGAAGCCGCTTTCATAGCCCTTTGGGCGTTCTTTTTCTCCATCCATGAGGAGAAAAACGGCACAAGCGACAAAAGGGCGGCCAAGATGCTAAAGAGGGCGATCAAAACAAAACCATATGAGAGATTGATGTAAGCATCTCCGATATCCCCCAAATCACAAGTCGATTTGCCTACGAAGAAGAAAATGCCGGTAAGTAACGATAGTAGCGATCCCGTCACCCCTACCCAACGATCAATATCAATGTCCAGCATCTTGAGCACAAACCAAGCGATAAAGGCGAGGAAGGTGATGATCAAAAGGATATAGGCAATCAAATAGAAAGCGCTTTTGCCGAAGATGATCTCGAATCCGTTATAGACGTTGGTGGTGCCGCTGCCGTCTTTGGAAGTCGAAACGTTGATGGAGGAAAGGAAAGGGAGAAAGAAGCAAGGAAAGGAAAGGATCATCCCAATAATGGGGAAATGCAGGGATTTTTTGTTTTTCTTATATCGATCGCTAAGATGGAAAGCGGCAATTAGCCCAACGCCTATCAAGATATAAGCGATGGAATTGCAAATGCTCCAAGCGTTATCGGTGCCCATGTTGAAGTTGGCGTTTCTCATCGGCTCCATGACGATGCGGACAAGGCCGTACCACAAGAAATAGCAACCGCATAAGTCGCCAGGGAATGTCCATCTCTTTAGCAATTTGCCAACGCCATAGGCAATCAAGAAATAGCCAATCACGTTCATCACCGCTTCCACGAAGAAAAGAGGGATGTTGATCGAACCGCTAGGCAATTGGCCGCCCCCGTTATTGAAACTCATGTTAGTGACAAGCCAGCTGGGCAGCCAATCCCAACCTTGCGACACCTCAGCGACTTGGCCATAGACTTCCAAATTGAAGAAATTGCCTAAACGGCCCATGGCCTGCGCAAGCAATACCGTCGGCACGATGGCGTCGATGGCAAAACGCATATCCACGAATTTTTTGGTGGCTCGCAAGAAAAGGTAACCGACTAATACCCCCGCCGCCGCGCCGCCAAGAATCGTGAGCCCGCCTTCCCAGATTTCAAAAGGTTTCGTCCAACTTTTCCCGGCAAATTCGCGGTCCCAATTGCCTACGACATACCAAATGCGGGCGCCGATGACGCCAGCGGGGAAAGCCACTAGAACCAAGGTATCCAAGATGCCGTGCTTATGGTATTTCTGATAAAAGCGATGGTCACTCACCCAATAAGCGATGGCGACGCCGAAAAGGATCACCAAAGCGTAAAAAGCGATATGAAGCCCGCCCGTGGAAGCGCCGTCGAAACCATTAGGTTTAGTAAAGTGAAAACCACTTCCATCGATCGAAAAGCCATTATAGAGCGGATAAGTCAAATACGGAGCAATCCCCTCTAACCATATAAGCGCTGCGAAAACGGCAAAAGGAATCGAGGCATATAAAGCCACTTTGACGCCACTTAAAGTTCTGTCGACCAAGTTCGTCTTGCAGAAACGAAGGGAGAAGGCCGACCACAAAACGGCGTTGGCGGCCCCGAAGATGAAACCGCCGACAAGCGCTAAGGATAGCGAAGAGGCGTAATTTATGGCCTTCCCTTCATAAGGCCCCGTAAGCCAAGAGCTTTGCTCCCCCCAAGAGGGATGGGCCAAAAAGAGGGAACCCAGCAACAAAGATATCGATAAACCGGCGCCAATAGAGGCAATACCCCAAAGCCACAATTGTTTTTTACTTATTTCCGTTTGGCTTTTGGCCTTGATGAATTGACGCAAAGAATAAATTAGATAGGCGATGACGCCTGCCAATAAAAGCAACCCAATGACCAAGCAGATGATGCTCGATGTGCGTTTGTCCATAAATCTCTCCTTTATCTTTTAGCCTTTTCCAAGGCTCCTTTTAGAAACTGCCCTGTGTAACTATCGGCGTTTTGGGCCACCTCTTCAGGAGTGCCACTAGCCACGATATTGCCACCACGATTACCGCCTTCCGGGCCCAAATCAATGATATAATCCGCCATTTTGATGACGTCGAGGTTATGCTCGATGACGATGACGGTATCGCCATGATCGACTAAATTCTCTAGCACAGCGATCAGACGTTTAATATCGGCGGCATGGAGTCCTGTCGTCGGCTCATCGAGGATATAGACTGTTTTGCCGGTAGGCCGCTTCTGTAGTTCGTAAGCGAGCTTAATGCGTTGCGCCTCGCCGCCCGAAAGGGTCGTGGCGGGCTGTCCTAATTTTAAATAACCTAACCCCACATCATAGAGGGTTTTTATTTTACGCTGGATTTGCGGGCGATTTTCGAAAAAATGCAGCGCTTCTTCCACACGCATCTCCAATACGTCGTAGATGTTTTTGCCTTTGTAATAGCAAGAAAGGGTTTCGTTGTTATAACGCATGCCATCGCATTCGTCGCATTTAACATAAACGTCGGGCAAGAAATTCATCGGCACCACCGTGACGCCCGCCCCTTGGCATTTCTCGCAGCGTCCTCCCGCCACATTAAAAGAGAAACGGCCTTTATCGAAGCCTTTGGCTCTAGCTTCGGGAGTCTCGGCGAATAAGGCTCTGATATCGTCAAACACCTTGGTGTACGTAGCAGGGTTGCTACGAGGCGTTCGGCCAATCGGTTCCTGGGTGACGTTGACGATTTTATCGACGTAATTGAGCCCTTTGATCGACGAATATTCGCCGGGGAAGATCTCGGTTTTGTTGATTTGCTTTTGCAATATTTTTGATAAGGTTTGATTGATAAGGGAGCTTTTGCCGCTGCCAGAAACGCCAGTGACGAGGATTAAACAACCTAACGGGAAACGGACGTCGATATGTTTAAGATTATGGCATGAGGCCCCTTTTAGAAGGATGGCTTTGCCGTTTCCTTTCCTTCTTTCCTTAGGCAAGGCGATATATTCCTCGCCGGAAAGGTATTTACCCGTGATGCTCTCGGGGCATTTTTCCAGATCCTCGACCTTTCCTTCAGCGACGATTTCGCCGCCATGGACCCCTGCGCCGGGGCCGATGTCGACCAAATGATCGGCGGCGCGAATGGTATCCTCATCATGCTCAACCACGATAAGCGTATTCCCCAAATCGCGCATCTCCTTCATCGTTTTGATTAGTTTGGCATTGTCCCTTTGATGCAAACCGATGGATGGTTCATCCAAAACATAGAGGACCCCCGATAAGCGGGAGCCGATTTGCGTGGCTAAGCGGATGCGTTGCGCCTCGCCGCCCGAAAGAGACATCGCTAGGCGATCAAGCGTCAGATAATCAAGGCCCACATCGACTAAGAAACGCGAACGATTCTCGATTTCTTGAAGCACCATCTTGGCTATTTCTAATTCGTTGGGGCTTAAGGCCTTCCTGGTGTTATCGACATATCCCAAAAGCTTATCAACGGTTAGCTGCGTCACTTGATAGATATTTAAGCCATTGACCCTCACCGACAAAGCCGCTTCGTTAAGATGGGCGCCGTGGCAATCGGGGCAAGTGGCATCACGCATAAAGGATTCGTAATACGGGAGCATCCATTTGCTCGTCGTCTCGGCGTAGCGGCGTTCGATCATCGTCTTCACGCCCTCGATATAGCCATATTTATGGGTGATATTGCCGCTAGAGGAAGTCAAAGAATGGTTAATCACGCGGTCGGAGCCATACAAAATGATGTGCTTTTGCTTATCGGTCAAATCTTTCCATGGGACGTCATATGGAATCTTGTAGCTATCTAAGAGCACGCAGAATTCCTGCCATTCTAAGTTTTTAGTCCCCACCACGTTCTTATAAAAGCGGATGGCGCCTTGATTGATGGTTTTGTTGGGATCAGGCACAAGCAAATCCTCCGCCACGGAACGCGAAATGCCTAAACCCTTGCAGGTGGGGCAGCAGCCAGCGGGGGCGTTAAAGGAAAAAAGGCGCGGTTCGAGTTTCGGAACGCTGAACCCGCACTCAGGGCAAGTATGGTTGCTAGATAAGAGCTTCTCCTCCTCGCCGTTGATGACGATGAGATACCCTTTCCCCCAATCCAAAGCGAGTTCGACATCCTCGGAAACGCGGCTGCGTAGCCCTTCCTTCATGAGTAAGCGATCAATGACGATGGCGATGTCGTGCCGTTTGTTCTTATCCAATTCTGGGGCTTCTTCGATTAAGCAAAAGGAGCCATCAATGCGAAGGCGGGCGAAGCCGGCCGCTTTAATTTTATCGAGGGTGGCTTTGTGGGTTCCCTTTTCGTGGCTTACCACCGGTGCGAGGATCTGAATCTTGCTGCCGACAGGGAAACGAAGGATCGTTTCCGTCATCGAAGCGGGCGAAACGGCCACGATGGGAATGTTATGATGGGGGCAATACGGCACGCCGACGCGACTAAAAAGCAATCTCAAGAAATCATAAATCTCCGTGACGGTGCCAACGGTCGAACGCGGATTATGGGAAGTCGTCTTCTGAT
>CAVKTU010000043.1:0-9891 GCA_963659395.1 Holdemanella sp.
AACCCATAAAGGTTTTGCATGGATTTTCGGTTTTTTGGAATGCTGGATTATAGGAATAGGAAACTTGCTCGGAGAGATGGCTTTCGAGATTATGGGTATGCACCCACTCCCCTGCTTTAATGTCACATTTGGCCCATCCAATCGGATAACCGTATTTAATGACATAAGCGCCTTTGTCAATGTCTTCCAAAGCCACCTTGTGGCCATAGGGAATCGCTCCGTCTTTATCCAAGACGATGGCTACGTTGTCTTTGGGATTAATCTTGAACGAATTCATCGTAAAACCTCTTCGCCCCGCTCTATGGAATCGATCAAACAGCCAACTTCTTTCTCGAATCCCCTAACCTTAGTTAAGTCCTCTCCCCAAATTGAGGCATCCGACATGAAATCGTGGATGTCGTGACCGCTAGAGAAATATTTTAGATACCTTTCCTCGTCTTTCATCGTGATCTCGCGGTTAGGAAGGAAAGATAAGAAGGAGCCGTCCTTCTCCTCGATATGCTTATATAAGACCACTAAATAGGCAAAACCGATCGTTAACAAAGAAGGAATGTGGCCGTTTTTCTTATAATAATCCAAGAACGACGGAAGACATCTGGCCTTCCATTTAGAAATAGAATTGAGGGCGATGCTAGTTAGTTGATGATTGAGATAAGGGTTTTTGAAACGCTCCAAAACGGCATCGGCGAATTCTTTGGTCGATTGTTGGTCATCGCTAACGAAAGGGACGATTTCCTTAGCGAGCGCCTCTTTCACAAAATGGCACAAGGTCTCGTCTTCCATAACCTCCGCCACGGTGTTTTTATTGTGCCATAAAGCCATGGGAACCATGTTGGTGTGGCTGCCATTAAGGACACGCACCTTCCTTTTCTTGTAATAAGAGATGTCGTCCGTCAATACGACGTCGATATTATGATGCCCTTCGTGGATATAATCGGCTATCCTCCCCTTCTTCTCGATGGCCCATAACCCAAAAGGCTCGCCGACGGATAGAAGCTTATCTTCTTCGCCAACTAGCTTCCAAAGATGTTCTTTGCTCGCCTCATCGCGCGGAAAGCCCGAAACGATGCGGTCCACCAGGGTGTTGCAATAAAAATTCTCTTGGGCGTTCCATCGCTTAAAATCTGCTCCTAGACCCCATAAATCGATATAGGCGTTCACATCATAAAACAATTCGTCGGCGTTATGATCGATTAGTTCAACGGGTAAAAAATACAGTCCTCCTAGCCCTGCCTTATAACGAACGAAAAGCCATTTGGTTAATTTGGCGGGATAAGAAATCTCCGCAAAACCCCCTTCTTTGTCATTTGGATTGAAAGCGATGCCGGCTTCCGTGGTGTTGGAAACCAAAAGCTTGACCTCGGGATCTTTCGCCAACGCATAGAAGGATTCTTCATCCACAAACGGATCGATGCTTTCTTGAATCGAATCAATCGCATAAACCTTTTCGACGGCCTTTCCGTTCGAAACGCCTCTTAAAACGATGTGATAAAGGTTGTTTTGTTTTCTAAAAGCGTCGAGATTACCAAAAGGAATCGGCTTAATGATGGAAACGGCGTATTTTTCCTTTTCCTCTTTATTGAGGGCGTCAAAATAGGCATCGACGAATGTCCTTAGGAAATTGCCTTCGCCGAATTGAATCACTTTGATCATCTCTTTCCCTCCTTCAAGCCAAAGAAAACCGTTTGAGAGCAATTAAAGTTTACTACCGCCACCGCCCTTTGCCGTCATTTTGGCCATTTGAATTGTAAAATATTCCGATATCCCATTAGATAACAAAATCAAAAAATCTTTGAACATAGGTCATGAATTAGCAAAAACGAAAAATTTGTATCACGTCCTTTGATACTATTTATTGATACCAAAATACGCTTTCTTAATATATGTAAGCCTTTTCATAGGCTACATTAGCGTCGTCTCGGTGCGCGCTAGCGCGACGATATGAATCGGAGGTTTCCCAATGAAGAAAGCAAAAGCAGCCATCCTTATCCCCCTCGCCCTTACCTTATTAAGCGCGTGCGGAGGCGGTGAGGAGGTCAGCGCAACCACCATTACCATCAAAGCGTACAAAGGCGGTTATGGCACCTCATGGCTATATACCTTGAAGGAGAAGTTCGAAACGGTCTACGCCAAAGAGAATTACCGCGTCAATATCATTAACCCCTCCAACACCCTCGAAGGAGCGGACGCTTTGGCGGATATGCGCCTCGGCTATAAGAAAAACGGCGTCGACATCTATTTCGTCCAGAACGTCCTCGGCTACCAAACGCAAGATAAGGACTATGGCGCCTGCGCGGAAAGCCTTACCGATATCTATGATGAGCATCCTATCGCCTTTGACGGGACGGAAGAAGGCAAAACCATCAAGGAAAAGCTCAAATCAACCTATAATTCATCGGTCAAATACGGCGATGACTATTATTCGATCCTCTGGGCCTCAAGCCCCTGTGGCCTCGTCGTCAACACCAAAGTCCTAAGCGACTATAATCTTAGCATCCCCAAAACGACCGACGAATTGTTCAATTGCTATAACGTCATCAGCGCCAAGACAGGAGAAACAGGCGTCTATCCCTTCACTTGGGGAGGCAACAACGCTTACGGCTATTCCCTTTTCGCCCTCTACCCGATGCTCGCTCAATTATTAGGCCAAGAAGGCTATAACCAATTCATTCGTTTGCAAGCCGAAGAAGGCGATCCCTCGCAAGACGATATCGATAACGGCTATAAACTATACGATAACGACCTCGTCTATGCCCCCTTGACGACCTTGGCGCAAATCTACGCCAATGACACCGCGACCGCCAATAGCCAAAACGATAACCATTCCAAGGCCCACTATAACGTGACCGCGGGAAAAGCCGCCTTCACGTTCGACGGCGAATTTCTCTTTAACGAAGTCAAAAACAATTATTCCAAATATCTAAACAACATCACTTTCGTGAATACCCCCGTCCATTCTGGACTCGGTCAAATTCTCGAAATCACCGACAAAACCCTCTCGGATGTTATTTCTCTCGTCGACGAAGGCAAGAGCGTTCAGGAAATCGTCACCGCCACCTCGCTAGAAGAAAGCAAGGTCGAGCGCATCAAGGAAGCGCGCGCTTGCTATTACGAAAAAGCCAACCATAACGCCTATATCACCAAGGACTCAACCAAGGTCGAAATCGCCAAGCTCTTCCTACGCATGGCGACAAGCGATGACTTCGGGAAAGAATTCAACAAGACCGCTAACGCGAGTTTCCCTTACGCTTCCTCGAATAATCTCGAAAGCGATTATCCTTTCGTCAATGGCGTCTCCCAAGTAACGGGCCTCGCCGATTCCTGGGGCGTCAATAATACCATCACCGAGGGGCTCCGCTACAAAGCCAACATCAAAGTCTTTGAGCCCTATAACGATGGCATTATCAAACAACTAATCGCCCAAGGCGCTTCTAGCGTCACCTCCCGCATCAGAAATTACATGACCGATGCATCAGTATGGGCGGAATTCATGCAAAAAGCCGGATATGAAGTTAGTAAATAACCTCAAAAGGGATTTTCGCCTTCGCTATTCGATGCAAGACCGCAAGGCCTTCCTTTGGTGCTATTTATTGCTTTTAATCCCCGTCGTCCAATTCATCGTCTTTTGGGGCGTGGTCAACGTCAATTCAATCAAATACGCCTTCACCGACACCTTCGGTTCCTTCACTTTGAATAATTTCAGCAAAGTCTTCACCGCTTTCGTGGAGGAGGACGCCCATGGATGGGTGCTTTCGGAAATTCTCCTAAAGACCTTCATCTATTGGTTCTCCGTCAATATCATCTGCACCCCGCTTATCATGTTCTCCACCTATATCCTTTATAAGCGGATACCGGGGCATAATTTCTTCCGCGTTATCTTCGCCATCCCGCAGATTTTAGGCGCCGTCGTGTGGACGCGACTTGTCATCATCTTAGTCGGCGGCGGCGAAATGGGCGGCCCGATTTTATCCTTATTGACGCATATGGGCTTTAGTATCCCCACCGATATCCTTCGTAATGGTCTCTTTTCCAGCGACGACACCGCTTATTTGACCATCATGCTCGTCAATATCTTGCCGCACCTTATCGCCTGCGATATCACTTTGACAGGCGCTTATACGAGGATCCCTAACGATTTGGTGGAAGCGGCCCGTTTAGACGGAGTCGGTTTCTTTGGCGAATTCTTCCACGTCGCCATCCCCACCGCTTGGCCGACGATCGTCATCAATCTCGTCGTCTCCCTCTCGACCATCTTCACCGCCGATGGCTGCGTCTTCCTATATACGATGGGCGAACACAAAACAGCGACGATGGGCTTCTATATCTATTATTGGGTCTATAACATCTCCAACAATTCGAGCATCAACGAATACGGCTTCCCGGCGGCGCTTGGCTTGCTATTGACCCTTGCCACGATGCCGGTCATCCTTTTGGCGAAGCGTTTCTTGGAAAGGGCGGTGACGGAAAAATGAGCACCCGAAGCATGCGCAATTTGCGTTATGGCCATCATAATGGCTTTAGCCGCCTCTTCACTGGCAAAAGCAAGAGCGAGAACATCATTTTCACCGTCTATTTCGTTTTGTTCGTTCTCTTTGCTGCTTTCTCCCTTTTCCCTGTCCTCTATTGCTTCACCAATTCGATGAAGAGCGTCGAAGAACTTTTCGGCAATGACCCCTTGTCTTTGCCTAGTCACTTCTCCTTTAGCCAATTTGCGGAAGCCATCGAGCAATTCAACGTCGACGGCACCTCTTTCTGGGGGATGCTATGGAATTCGATCTGGCAATGCTTTGGCTCTTGCGCCTTAAGCGTCTTGGCCTCCTTGCTTGTCGCCTACCCCTTGGCCCGTTACAAATTCCCGGGATCAAAGATCATCTATTTCATCATCATCTTCCGCATCACCATTCCTATAATTGGCACCGCACCTGCGCAATATCGCCTCTTCAAAGCCTTCGACATGCTCGATAACCCTTCCACTTTCTGGATGGCCTGGCTATCGGGGTTCGATTTCACGACCTTGGTGTTCTATAGCTACCTCAAGGGCATCGACAAATCCTATAGCGAGGCGGCTTATCTCGATGGCGCCAATTATTGGCAGGTCATGTTTAAGGTCATCCTGCCACAAATGGTCCCCTGCATCATCGCCCTATACGTCACCCAAGTCCTAGCCAAATGGAACGACTATCAGACGCCGCAGTTATACCTGCGTTCCTACCCGAACCTAGCCTATGGGCTCTATAAGTTCGAATCGATCGTCGCCAATAGTTCGGACATGTCCTATTCGATTTATTACGCTTCCGTCATCTTGGCGGCCATCCCGCCCGTCTTCTTATATGCCATCGGACAAAAGAAGATGCTCGAAAACGTTTCCGTCGGAGGTATCAAAGGATGAAAAAGAACAAGCTCCTTCTTAGTTCCCTGCTTCTTTTAAGCGGATTGTTGTCCGCCTGCGGCTCGCAAGACGCCGGCGTATCCTTTAAAGGCGATAACCAAACGAATATCGTCACTTCTATAGATGAGACGATCGATTTCCATGAATATTTTGAGATTCCCGATGGAACGAGCGTCTCGATGACCATCACCTCTCCTAGCGGGGAAAGGATAACGTCATCTTCCCTGTATTTCCTCGTTGATGAAATCGGGGATTACACTTTCGAAATCACTTTTAAGAACAACGGCGGCACCAATAGCTTCACTTTGACCTTTAACGCCTTGCCGCCCGCCCCCGATGTGACGCCTGCCACTTCTTCCGTCAACGTAAACGTCGGAACGACCTTAAGCTTCGATGCAATCTTTAACCGCTCTGGCATCATCGCCCTCCCTCTTTCCTATTTAGATATCGATTTCCTTTCAGTCACTTACGCCAAAGAAATCATTTCCGTCGACACCCCCTCTATCGAAGAGGTGGTTACCACCTTTGATAGTGACGACACTTCTTTCACTTTCGCGGAGATTGGTAACTACACCTTCAATTTGGATATCCATAACGCCGCCGGATCAGTCAAAACCACCATTGATGCATCCGCTAGCGATGAGCAAGGAGCTTCCTTTGGCGATGGCGTCAAAGCGGGAGGAGCGATCGCCGGGGCTAAGGATAACTGCGTTCGCCTCACGAGTTCTAGCTCCGCTTCCTCTTTGTCTTATCTAGGTTACGAAGAAGAAATCTCCCTTTCGCAAAATTCCTACTATACCGTCCATACCCGTTTCCGCGGCAAAGAGGCGCCGCAGGTGATGATGCTTGCTTCTTCGTGCGACGGCAAGATTAACGAAGGGACGGGCCTAATCGTGACCTTAGAGCAAAAGACACCATATGATGGCATGCGGATCTATGGCCCTAATCGTTTAGCTTCCTCTTCGCCTTTGGGATATCGGGCGCGAAGCATCGGGCGCGATAGTCTCAAAACGGATTCCGTCTATGATTGGAAGATCATCTTCACGAAGCTTTCAGAAACCTCCTTGGCGGTTAAAAGCTGCCTTTATGAGGAAAGCGAAGAAGGTTCTTCTTTAGCGGGCGTCTTCGAATGGCTCCCAATCGCTTACGACGGATCGATGAAAGGCCATATGGTCTTCCTAGGCTCTAGTGAAAAGATGAACGTCACCTTCGATTACGAAAAACCATACCTTTCCGACAAAAACGGCCAAAAAGTCACGGAGGCACAATAATGAAATTCTCTAAATCGATCCTTCTTTTATCTAGCCTTCTCCTTTGCTCTTGCGCGGAGACTAAGCAAGATAGTTCGTCCATCGACACCTCTAAAGCCCCCGATTATAGCGCCTCGCAAAAGAAAATGACGATGTATGCCTATGCCGCGCCAGGCAAAGGCACCTATAGCATCGATGGCACGACTTACCAAATCGTTGATGAAAACGGCAATGAGGTGACCTTCCAAACAAAGGAAATGTATCAGCAATACAAAGATTGCGGATTCGATTACCTTTTGATCGACGCCAACGACCAATATCGCGGTGAGGAATGGTCTACCTCTCACGTCAAATCCCTCTTCGATTTGGCCGATTCGGTCGGACTGAAAACCATTCTCTTCGATAATCGTATCTATGCGTTATCGCTTAGCAAAGAACCTTTGGTAGGCGAAGGGTATAAATACGCCACGCAGGACGATCTCGTTAACGACGTCAAGGAATTCATCAAGGATTATTCCTCGCATCCCGCCTTCTATGGCCTGCTTATCCTCGATGAACCAACCTATGCTTCTCTTCCTGCCATCGGCTCATTATATCGGGCCATCAAGACCGCCGATCCCAACATCTTCATCCAATGTAATCTCTTCCCTCTAGCAAGCGGCCAAGCCGACAAATACGAGGAAAACGCGACCGATGATAATCTATTATCGGCCTATCGCCATTATGTTAACGCCTTCATCGAAGCGACGGCCGCCGACTATATCATGTACGACTCCTATCCTATGACCGTCTCCAAAGGGGATCTTAATTCCCCTATCATCAAAGCGGAGCACCTAATCAACTTCCAAATCATCGCCGAAATCGCCGAAGCGAAGAATTTGGATTTATACATGGTCATCCAATCCTCCTCTTGGTCCAATAACGGCGTCCGCCGCACAAGACCCGTCTCTTTAAACGATCTCTTCTGGCAATGGAACACCGCCCTCGCTTTCGGCGTCGATCAGATAAGCTATTTCACCTACATGAGGCGCCGTTCCAACGCCTCCGACGGCGAATATTTCGATGATGGGACGAGCTTTGTGACGTCAAATGGCAAGACCACCCCTTTATATGATTGGGCGAAAGCCTATCATCCAGGCATTAAATCATTAGCCTCGGTGACGATGAATTTCTCCTATAAAGGACTATATTCATACGTCAATTCCACGACCTGCGCATGCAATGCCAATTTCCTATCTGGCGTCATCGATTCTTCCTCCTTCTCCTATATCGACCTAGATGAAAGCAAAAACGACGCCAAATCGATTTTGCTCGCCACCGAAATGGTCGATAAGAGCAATGATCAATATGGCTATATGCTTATAAACATCACCGATCCGGCGACGACGAGCGAGAAATCCTCATCGCAGATCGTCTTTAAGGACGACGTCGATGCCATCCGCGTCATCGATGACGAAGGGAACATAAGCGACTATAGCGTTTCCTCCCATACCTACGACATTACATTAGAACCAGGAAGAGGCCTCTTCGTAATGCCTTATTCCTATTAATGAAAGGAGATAAAGATATGCCTACCAAATTCCAATTTTCACTTCTTGCCTTGACCTCCTTCTCTTTATTAGCGGGTTTCTCCTTTCATTCCGAAAGCGCTTCTTCCTTCGTTAACCAAGTTAAAGCGGATTCCGTCATCTCAACCCTCTCGATTTACGGAAGCAACAATTCCTGCAACGACCCAGGCAACGTCACCGGCATGTTCTACCGTCTCTCAGTAAACGCCGGCGCCATAAATAACGGCGATATCTATGACGGCGTTGTTTACGATGGGCACCTCAATGAATATCCCATAACTTTTATGGGCAGGGGAAACGACGCTTCTTCGGGATATAGCGTTGTCGATTTGCAATTGCCGACCACATTCCTTTGTTCGCTTGTTATCAAAAAAGAAACGATCTTCGTCAAAAAAGACGATCCCAACAAACCTTTTTCCTTCGACAAGGATTACGCCATAAGTTTCGTAGCCAATTGGACAGCCGCGAGCATCGCCGAATATAAAGGCGAAGAAGGAATTAGCTCCGTCACCATTTTAGGAAGCAACAATTCCTGCAACGACCCAACAAATCCAACCGGCGTGTTCTACCGCCTTTTGATTCCAACCGGCCTAACCGACAGCGGAAAATCCTATTCCGGGGTCATTTATGACGAAAGAGGCGTCAAGTATTCCATTAACTTCTTACATCGCGGCGCCAAAACGATCGATGGCACGACCTATGACCAGTTGGATTTGCAATTCACCACTTTCTTAACCAAATGCCTTATAAGCAAAGAAACCCTTTTCGTCAACAGCAACGACGTCAACAAGGCCTTCCGTTTCGACCGCAATTATGAATTAATGTTTGTGCAAAATTGGAAACCAATCACCTTCAAAGAATACGAAGGGGAAATCAAAGAACTACCTGTCGTTTCTGTTAATGGCAGCAAGAATGCCGCTAAAGACGATAAAACATATCGTTTCCTCGTTTCCCTAAGCACGCCTATCGTCGAAACGAGCTACGATGGCTTAGTATATGACGCTAACGACGAAAGCTATGAAGTTAAAATCGTCAATAAAGGTAATAGCGAGGGCAAAACCCTTTTTGAATTCGTCCTTTCTGGTTGGAAAGACCAATTCATTCTAAAGAATTCATCTATCTTCACTAGCGATGATGGCGAAACCGTCTTCATCTTCGATAAAACGTACTTAGCCGTCTATCTAAGCGATAGCGAGGGTGCCGCTATCAACGAATACAAAGGCCCCACCGCCGTTTCCCTTGCCTCTAAGGAAATCGCCAAAGCCGTCGATTTCGATACCCTCAGTTTCACCGTCCCCCTTTGCTATTTATCTGGCGATAGCATCCCCCTCTATTTTGGCTATGGCACCCTAGTGATGAAGAAGCTTTCCATCACCAGCGAGAAAACATCCTTTTCCTTCACCTTAACCGCCAATATCAACCTTGATTCTTTCATTATCCGTAGCAAAACCCTCCTATCTTCCTCTTCTTACCTCTTGCCGATCATCAAGCTCGATCAGGATTATCAATGCAATAAAAACGTTGATGGGACATATACGATTGGGGATGTAGATCCCGTTTCTAGTTCCACCTTCAAATTAGGCAATGGTCGTTGGGCCACCACCCTTGATCCGAATAAGGATAAGCCTTATCTCTATTTAGTCAGTTTCGATTTTTCCGTCTTACAAGGCGTCTATGGCGCTAA
>CAVKTU010000044.1:0-9581 GCA_963659395.1 Holdemanella sp.
CATTGGTTGTGGGAATCAGGCAATGTGGCAAAACCAAAAGCATCGATCATTTTGCCGAGTCTTATCGGAACGTCGTGAAAATAAATTTCTGGGATCACCCCGATTATTGCCGTGATTTTGATGGTTCTCTCGACGTCGAAACCATTATTTCCAACCTTTCCCTTCGCTTTTCTCAAACGCGCATTATCCCGCATGAAACGCTCATATTCTTTGATGAGATCCAAGAATGTCCGCGAGCGAGTCTCGCTTTCAAAAATTTCGAATTGGATGGGCGATATGACGTTATAGGAAGCGGGTCGTATTTGGGGATCAACGGATATAACCTTGGGGATGCCACGCCGGTGCCGATTGGTTACGAAGACGTTTTCCAGATGCGCACAATGGATTTTGAAGAATTTTTATGGGCAAACGGGTACAAAGATGAGCAAATATCGCTCCTTAGGCGTTGTTTCGAACACAGGGAAGAGGTGCCTGAACCAGCACATAGCGTTTTTAAAGAGCTCTTTTTGAAATATGCCTGCGTTGGTGGCTTTCCTAAAGCGGTGAAGGCATATCTATCGCATGGCAAGAACGTGATGGAGGCGGTTCGGGTGACTAAAAGCACCATTTTTGAAATGAAAGGCGATTTTGGCAGGAGGCAGGGAAAAGATGGGGAGCCCATCTTCAAGGCCGCCGAGGTTGCTAGAATCCAAGACGTTTTTGATTTGATCCCGACTTTTTTGGCTCAGGAAAATAAAAAATTTATCGTTTCGAAAATTTCATCTGGCTCGTCTCAGGAGAAACGCGATGCCGTTGAATATTTGCAACAGGCTCATATCGTCAATAAAGTGTTTAACGTGTCGGCGCCCTCGCTGCCTTTGGTAGGTGGCGCCATTAGAAACCAATTCAAGTTATTCCCGGAAGACATATCCATCGTTGCATCGATGTATGGCAAGCAAACATATATCGCGATGAATAGGGGAGAACTCGGTCAAAATAAAGGAGCAATTTACGAGGCACTCGCTTTTGATGGTTTGTCTAAAGCTGGCATCGAACCATTTTACTTTGCCAAAGAGAGCGGGTTAGAGGTTGATTTTGTGATTTCCTACCAAGGATATCCTTATTTGGCGGAAGTCAAACCTAAAAACGGGAATGCGAAATCTAGTAAAACCATAATGAAGCACCCTGAACATTACGGCGAGACGAAGCTTCTCAAAATCGGAGATTATCAAATGGGCGAAGAAGGGGATATTTTGACAATTCCTCACTACATGATGTTTTTGCTAGGAGAAGACGAAGATTCATTATGAACTTTCGTCGAATCGCTAGAAGGCAACTTCTCGCGTTGCTTACCATTCATGGTAATGCTATCATTCATAGGCGTATTTTTTAGGAGCGAACCGTGGCAAACATCATTGAAAAAATTTTCCATCTAGAGAGAAGAGAACTAAATCGTTATGAACGTGAAGCCGATCAAGTGATCGCTTTCGACGAGGCGATGAGCAAATTAACCGATGAGGAACTCAAAGCCAAAACAGAAGAATTTAAGAAGAGAGTCGCCGAAGGGGCGACTTTGGAAAGCATCAAATATGAGGCTTTCGCCGTCGCTAGAGAAGCGGCTTGGCGTGTTCTCCATCAGAAGCCGTTCAAAGTGCAGATCGTTGGTTCGTTAGTTCTAAATAACGGCGATGTCGCCGAAATGAAGACGGGCGAAGGAAAAACCCTAACCGCTACGATGGCCGTTTATTTGAATGCCCTAGGCGGCAAAGGCGTCCATGTCGTCACCGTTAACGAATACTTGGCCTCTCGTGACGCCGAATGGATGGGACAAATCTACCGTTGGCTCGGCTTAAGCGTCGGCGTGAACCTTGCAGCCAAAAGCGCTTCGGAAAAACGGGCGGCCTATGCTTGCGATATTACCTACACAACTAATTCCGAATTGGGTTTCGATTACCTGCGCGATAACATGGCCCCGAATTTGGATGGTCGCGTTTTGCGAGGGCTTAATTTTGCCATCGTCGACGAAGCCGATTCCATCCTCATCGATGAATCGCGTACCCCGCTTATCATTTCTGGCGGACAAAGAAGTTTGGCTTCCCAATATTTGGTGGCCGATCGCTTCGTCAAATATTTGAAGAAAGACGTCGATTTCAAAATCGATATCAAAGACAAAGCGGCCTCCCTTACTGACGAAGGCAACAATAAAGCGGAGCAAATGTTCGGCGTTCCTAATTTATACGCTCCCGAGAACGAGGATTTGGTGCACCGTATTCACCAAGCCCTTAAAGCCAATTACATCATGGCCCGCGATGTCGAATACATGGTCGACAAAGATCATCAGATTCAATTAATCGACCAATTCACCGGCCGCATTATGCCAGGCCGTGAATATAATGACGGACTCCAACAAGCCATCCAAGCCAAAGAAGGGGTGGAAATCAAACAGGAAACGGTTGTTTTGGCTACCATTACCTATCAGAACTTCTTCCGTCTATACACCAAACTTTCAGGCATGACTGGCACGGCCAAAACGGAAGAGGAAGAATTCGGCACGATTTATAACATGAAGGTCGTTTGCATTCCTACCAACCGCCCAGTTCAGCGTATTGATGACACCGATTTGATTTTTGGCACCCATGATGCCAAATTGGCCGCTCTCGTTAAGGCGATTGGCGAACGGCATGAGAAAGGGCAACCGATCCTCATTGGTACCGTCAGCGTTGAATCTAACGAAGAAATCAGTGCTCTTCTTAATAAAGCCAATATCCCTCACGAAGTTTTGAACGCCAAAAACCAAGCTCGTGAAGCGGAAATCATTTCCCATGCTGGCGAAAAAGGCGCCGTGACATTGGCCACGAACATGGCCGGTCGTGGCACCGACATCAAATTAGGCGAAGGGGTGCGGGAGCTCGGCGGCTTATGCGTCTTTGGCACCGAACGCCACGAATCAAGACGCATCGATAACCAGCTTCGCGGCCGCAGCGGTCGTCAAGGCGACCCCGGCTATTCCCGTTTCTTCATTTCCTTCGACGATGATCTGATGCGCCGTTTCGCCCCCGAAAACCTCCGTAAGATGTTCACGGAATCCTTGGCTGGCGATTCTTATGAAAACCGCATGCTTACCAACGCCGTCACCAACGCTCAAAAGCAAATCGAAGGGCGGAATTTCGATATCCGTAAGAATCTGAAGGATTATGACGATGTCTTGGCCAAGCAAAGAGACATCATTTATAAGAAGCGCGATGCGATTTTATTGGCCGAGGATATCGTTGATTTGATTCATGATTTCTTCAAAACGACGGGGTTATTCTTGGCAAAGAAAGCTGTCGATACCACCAATGCTGAAGGCATTATCAACGGTAACGATCTAAAGAAACTCGTCGAACCTCGTTTCTTGCCGGCTGGATCCATCAATGCGTCCGCTTATGATGGCGCCCCCTTTGAAGAAGCGGGCGAGGATTTAGGCGAATTGCTTTATGATACCTATTTACAAAAGAGAAAGACCTGGCCTAAGGCCGATGCCGATATGGCGGAACGGCAGATTTCTCTCCACACCATCGACCACAATTGGCAAGGCCATATTGACACGATGTCCCATCTTCGTGAAGGGATATCGCTTAGAAGCTACGCCCAAACCAACCCGCTTCAAGATTATGTCAACGAGGGCTATGACCTCTTCAAGGAAATGAACGAAAAAGTGGCGGTTGATACCACTTTCAACCTTCTTAACGTCCGTTTGGTGAAGAAAGAGCCGGAAGCGGCCACGCCAAGCGAAGACAAAGTCGTGGATGAGAAAGAGACCCCAACCAAAGAATAAAATAAGAAAAGGAATAAAATGAAAGAGCTAATCGAATTAAAGCAAGAAGCGACGAACATCGGCCGCCTTGTTTCGCAGCTCGGTGATTCTCTTTGACCTCGACAAAATCAAGGCCACCATCGCCGAATGCGAAAAAGAACAAGACGATCCTTCTTTTTGGAATGATCAACGGGCTGCTATAACGGTAGTTAACCGCTTAAAGGAAGCCAAAAACACCCTTGAATCATATGAGGAAATAAAGAATTCGTACAATGATTTGACGGGCCTTTTGGATGATCCCGATGCCAATAACGACGATATGCGCTCGCTTCTAGAAGAAACGGAAGCAAACCTCAATAAAAACATAAAATCCCTGCGAAACGCCCTTCTTTTTAAAGGCGAATACGATGATTTGAACGTCATGATGGAATTTCATCCAGGGGCAGGAGGCACTGAGGCGATGGATTGGGCCGACATGCTTCTTCGCATGTATGGCCGCTATGCCGAAAGACATGGTTTTGGCTGGCAAGTCCTTTCTTATGAGCCGGGGGAAGAGGCGGGGTGCAAAAGCGCAACCGTCCGTATTAGCGGCCCCCACGCTTACGGGCTCTTAAAAGGAGAGAAAGGCGTTCATCGATTGGTCCGTATCTCGCCTTTTGACGCCAATGCAAGGCGCCACACCAGTTTCTCTTCGATTAACGTCGTGCCGGAATTCGGAAAGGTTAGCGACGTGGAAATCGACCCCAAGGATTTGAGGGTCGACACTTTCCGTAGCGGTGGCGCTGGTGGGCAAAACGTCAACAAGGTCTCTAGCGCCGTCAGGATCACCCATTTGCCGACGGGTATCGTCGTTCAGTGCGAAATCGAACGTTCGCAGCTTATGAATAAGGCGACTTGTATGGAAATGCTAGCCGACAAACTCATGCAAAGGAAACTTGAGGAAAGAGACGCCAAGATGAAATCGATCGTCGGCGAGCAAAAGAACATTGAGTGGGGGAGCCAAATACGTTCCTATGTTTTTTGTCCCTATACTTTAGTGAAAGACAACCGCTCTGGCTACGAGACTAGCGATGTAGCGGGCGTAATGGACGGCGAAATCGACGATTTGCTATATAGCTATTTAGAAATGCTCTCGCGCGAAGGAAAGGCTTCCTGAGATGGATAACGAAAGGCGCTTCAAACTCGTTTCGCCTTTCTCTCCTACGGGCGACCAGCCAGAAGCCATTAAGAAAATTCTTGCTGGAGTGGAGGCTGGCAAGCGTTTTCAGGTCATTCTAGGAGCCACGGGGACGGGCAAGACTTTTACCGATGCCAATATTGTGGCCGCTTTAAATCGCCCTACGTTGGTATTGGTTCATAATAAGACCTTGGCTTCGCAACTATATGCCGAATTCAAGAGCCTTTTCCCTGAGAACCGCGTGGAATATTTCGTTTCCAATTTCGATTTTTATCAACCCGAAGCCTATATTCCCAAAACTGATACCTATATCGCCAAAGACGCGATGATGAACGATGAGATAGAGCAACTTCGCACCAGCGCCGTCAATTCGATTTTGGAACGGCGAGACACCATCGTTATCGCTTCGGTGGCGGCTATATATGGCTTAGCGGATCCTGAGGAATATAGCGGCCTCGTTTTCGAGGTGCGAGTGGGTGAAACCATCGACCGTAACCGCTTATTCTCGCGGTTGGTCGAAGCCCAATACCATCGCAATAATTTCGATTTGGCGCCAGGTAATTTTCGCGTGCATGGCGATATCATCGACATTTGCCCGATGATGAACACCGATTATTATGTGCGGATCGATTGTTTTGGCGACGACGTTGAGAGCATTAAGAAGATCGACAAATTATCGGGGGAGACGAAAGAAAGCTACAAAACCCTTCCTATTTATCCGGCTTATGATCACGCTAGCAGCAAAAAAAGAATCGAAGAAGCGTGTATTACCATTAAACAAGAATTGGCGGAACGGCTTGAATATTTCAAAAAAGAAGGCAAATTGTTGGAGGCTGAGCGCTTGGAAATGCGCACTCGTCAAGATATCGAAAGCCTTTTGGAATTCGGTCGATGCCCCGGCATCGAGAATTATTCGAGGCATTGGTGTTTGATGGATTATTTTCCTAAAGATTATTTGTTGTTGGTGGATGAATCGCATGTAACTTTCCCTCAAGTAAGAGGCATGTATTTCGGCGATCGCTCTAGGAAAGAGACATTGGTGCAATATGGCTTCCGTTTGCCTAGCGCTCTCGACAATCGTCCCCTTAATTTCGAAGAATTTGAGCAATTGATGGCTTCCAATGTAATATGCACAAGCGCGACGCCAGCCGCCTATGAACTTGATAAAGCAGGAGGGGAGGTCGTTGAGCAAATTATCCGCCCCACCGGACTATTAGACCCCATAATCGAAGTCCGTCCTCCTTTGGGGCAATTAGAGGATATCCTCCATGAGATTGAGGAAAGGATAAAGAAAAACGAACGGGTGATGATTGTCACCCTGACCATCAGAATGGCCGTCGATCTGACCGATTACCTTAAGGAAAAGGGCATCAAGGTCACGTATTTGCAAAACGAGACGAAGACGTTAGAGCGAACAGAGATCATATATCAATTAAGAAAAGGCAAATATGATGTTTTAGTGGGGATTAATTTGCTGCGTGAGGGTTTGGATATCCCCGAAGTGTCTTTGATCTGTATCCTTGATGCCGACAAGGAGGGCTTCTTAAGGAGCAGCACATCTCTTATTCAAATCGTTGGGCGGGCGGCGAGAAACGCTGATGGCAAAGTCATCATGTATGCCGACGGCGTGACGAAGTCGATGCAGGAATGTATTGACGAAACCAAGCGGCGTCGGAATATTCAAAACGCCTATAACTTAGAAAACGGAATTGTGCCGACAACCATCATCAAAGAGATCCGCCCACCTCTATCGAATAAAGGCATTGGCAATGAAAAAATCGCAAAAACCGATGCAAAACTCACACGGACTGAATTAGAGACAACAATCAAAAAACTAGAAAAAGAGATGCGGGAAGCGGCCAAGAGATATGATTTCGAGCGAGCCGCGGAAATCCGCGACGTCATTTTCGAATTAAAAGAGAAGAACGCCTTCTCATCCTCTAAAGGATGATTTTCTCATTGCGTTCATGTCGAAAATATTCGGTTTTGCTTCATTCAAACGTTGCGAAAAGAGACCTTATAGTCTAAAGTTAATGAGCGCTTTTTCTACGCGCGGAGTTTATTCATGAATTGGTATGACATTATCTTCATTATCGTCGCTCTCATAGTCATTGTTTTGTCTTTGTTACAAGGTGGCAAATCGGAAGGCGCTTCGGGCGCTATTACGGGTGGCGGATTGAATGTCTTCGCCAAAACGAAGGAACGCGGCAGCGAAAAGGTGGTCAGCTGGTTGACTTTCGGCTTTGCCATTCTCTTCCTTTTCTTAGCTCTTCTCATTATGGTCATCAATTCCCGTTCTTCGGGTAGCGATTCTAACTCTTCTTCAGAAGCCTCGGCCGCTTTAGCGATCGTTCAATCACTTTTATAATCACGCGGAGGCTTTATGGATATTCGCGAATATGTTCATATAGCCAAAGAAGGTATTAAGCGGGAGATTGCCGCTTTTGCTACGCCTCCTAAATTATCGATCATCACCGTTGGCGAAGACCCGGCGAGCCAAGCATACGTACGTGGCAAAAAGAAAGATGCGGCGGAAGTCGGCATCGAAGTTGTTCATTCTCTTTTTCCCGCCTCCGCAAGCGAGGAAGAGATTCTTGCTTTGGTTCGGGAGCAAAACGATGATCCGTCGATTGACGGCATCCTAGTGCAACTTCCTGTGCCCCCTCATATTTCTGAGAGGAAGATCAATGAAACCATCTCGCCTAGCAAAGACGTCGATGGCTTTACTATAGCCTCAAGGTTCTATCCATGCACCCCTAAAGGGATCGTCGATTATTTAACCTTTTTGCGTTTTCCCTTTTCTGGGCATAACGCCGTGGTGCTCGGAAGAAGCAACATCGTAGGCAAACCGATGGCCAAAATGCTTTTAGCCAAGAACATGAATGTCACGGTCTTACATAGCAAAACCACCGAGGAAGATAAGCGTTTCTATTTAGCCCACGCCGATTTGGTGGTGGTGGCCATCGGTAAGCGAGATATCGTTGATGCCCATTATTCTTTTAAACCGACCGCCTATATCGTTGATGTTGGCATTAACCGCGACGAAAACAACCATTTGCACGGCGACGTCTCTCCTAATTTGCCAGTGGCGCTACAAACGCCAGTTCCGGGCGGAGTTGGTTTGTTAACCCGCCTGGCGTTATTACATAATCTTTTGGAGGCTAAGAAAGAACATGAAATTTGCGGTGAATAACACATACGTTTACGGCCTAGAAAGGGCGGTTAAGGCCTCTGGCAACCCCATGAGGACGAAAATCGACGTCTCCGAACCAACGGAAAAAGATTTTGCCAGGGCGATACGCCTTGGATCGACTAAAGGCGGAGAAGGCCATGATAATTTCTTGAAGGGCATTTTGGTGCAGTTAGATGTGGTGGCTCCTTTATATTGGTGGAAAGAGGCGCAACGTTATCATTGGTTTGATTTTATTTCCTCTCAATCGACGATGCATTGTTTGCTTAAATTCCAACTCGCCGAGCAATGCGTGGAGGAAACCGACCCTATCATCATCGCGAGGATGGGAGAGCTTATCGCTGCTTATAATCTTATCCCCGATGACGTAGAGCATCAGGCTGAGAAGAAGGAGAAGTGGCGTGTCTTGGTGGCTTCTTTGCCGTGCGGTTTTTGCTTAGGCGCAACGATGACCACCAATTATCAACAACTTAAGACGATGTATCGGCAACGCCGTCATCATAAGCTTAAAGAATGGCATGTCTTTTGCGATTGGTGCGAAGGCTTGCCACATTTCTTAGAATTAACGGGAGCCGACAACAATTAAGATAAAGAAAACCGCGCCTAGAGACGCGGTTTTTAAAATTGAGAGGGGTTTTGCGGTTAATTTTCGCTTTTTTCATCGATGACGTTGTTATCGTTAGCATCATCTTTCTTCTCTTCAATGACTTCAACTTTCTTCTCTTCGACTATTTGTTCGTGCTCGTTGTTGCTGCTAGCGGCTTCCTTTATAACGGCATGCACGGCGTGAGCAGTTTTAATGGCGCGGATGGTCACGACCGCCAAAGCGATGCCGGAGATAATTAAGGCGGCACCTAAGACGATAAGGACGGCGATGGCCATGACTTCTTCTTTTTGTAGATAAATAATAGCCACGACGCCAAGGGAAATAAGAACTATGCCAAAGACGATTTCGATGATAGGCAGATAAAGTTTATATAGTTTGCTTACGATGAAGGCGATGGCAAATAAGATCAGCGAGACGCCGGCGACCAATAAGAGCACGCCAACGAAGAGACCGAGGAATCGCGAAATAAAGGTGATGACGTCGCCTAGCAATCCTTCGCTATACATGGCGACTAGAGCGATACCGCCAGCGAGCTCGACGCTGCCACCGATGACTAAGTCATAAGAGAGCTCGTTTTTGATTTTCGTTTTGACGATCGCCTCTAGATGATTAGAAGCGAACACCGGCATGAAATTGGCGATGATTTTGAGCGATCCGCCGACGATGAGGAAGATGCCAACGATGTTAAGCAAAGTCGACATCATGTCGTTTAACTTGCTCTTGTCTCCGCCAGCTTGGCAAACGAAGACAATAGCCAAAATTCCTAAAATAAGGAACAAAGCGGCTTCTATGAAATTCCAAACCGACCAGATAATGCCGCCTTTTTCGAAGG
>CAVKTU010000045.1:0-9125 GCA_963659395.1 Holdemanella sp.
CATAGGAATCCCCTTCTAAAAGCTGTTTTCCATTATAGATACGATTTTAGCCAATACTCTGAAATCGTCTTTCTTTTATCCGCATAGAAATTGCTAATTTTCATTGACTTGCTTAAAACAAATAGAGCTTTTTTAAGAAATCATGGGATTTTTCATCGCTAAAAATCGAGTTGAAATTATCCTTTTTATCGGCGATATTAATATGGATAAGGAGAATAGACGTGCCAAAAACCTATCTTGGCTACTTACGGCCAGATTCCAACCAGATCACCAAACAATACGTCACACCATGCCCGCCCCATAACCATTATCTTTGGGAGCTCATTTTCTTTTTCGACGGCATCGCCACAACGACAGTCAACGATAAAATTTACGACGTATCAAGCGGCGATGTTTTCTTAATCGGCCCACCTCACCTTCATGAAATCACCCTCTTAAGCACGCCGCATCTGCATCAAGACGTTTATTTTACCGAAGAGGAATTAAAACAAACCCTTAAAGCATTGCCCGAGTCCTTTCAAGAAGAAATACTATCAGGCAAACGTTTCATCCACCTAAAGCTTAGCGGTGGCAACTATGGTTCCGCCAAAAGTTATTGCGAGAACATCCTCAAATTCTCTTTATTCGATAACCCCTTAGGCAAAGGCTTTGCCCAAGAATATCATAAATTTCTTAGTTACTCCCTTTTGAGTTGGATTGTTGGTCTTTATGTCATCCATTATTCAAATCGGCATGTTCAAATGCCTCAATGGCTCTTGGAATTCGTCAACGAACTTCAAAGGCCTGAGGTTTTTTCCCAAAGAGTCAACGACATCGTTTCGTCGACTAATTATTCCCATTCCCAAGTTGGAACGGTCTTTAAAAACTTCATGGGCATCTCTTTAGTGGATTACCTCATTAACGCCCGCATGAATTATGCGCGCGAATTGCTCGAGGCCACCGATAAAAGCGTCCTCACCATCTCCGCCGAATGTGGTTACAATTCCCTTTCGACGTTCATTAAAACCTTTCGGGAAAAGAACGGCTGCTCTCCGCTTCAATACCGTAAAAACCAAAAGCAAGAAGCTCTCGTTAATTCCGATTTGGTAGAAAAATAATTAGGATTTGCAAGGATATTCGTCTTTTTATCCTTTGACCCCGTCGGAAGCGGACAAACCGTTTTGCAAAGGCTTTTGAAAGAATGCATAGACGATTAAAATCGGAATCATCGTGATGATAAGGGCGGCAAATTTAACGCCTGTACTCACGGTCGCGTCGCTCATCAAATTGTTTAAGCCAGCCGACAAGGTGTAATAAGTTGGATCCTTGATGAAGGTGATGGACATCACATATTCATTCCAGATGCCCGCGAAGCTTAGAAGACAAACGATGAATAACGGCGGTTTGACCATCGGCAAAACGATTCGGAAGAAACGTTCGAATTCATTAGCGCCGTCAATTTCTGCCGCCTCAAGGATGTCGTTATTTAAACCCCTCATGAAAGGCAGGGTCACAAAGATATAAAACGGCATGCCCTGTAAGGCGTTAAGGAGCATTAAGGTCGGGATAACCATCATCCCATCAGTCATATGGAGTTTTTGACAGAACTTCAAAAGAGGGATGAGCAGCAATAGCTGCGGCACCATCATGAACAAAGCGTAGAAATGGTCGAAAAAGCGGAACAACTTGAAACGATATTTGGCAATGACGTAACTCGATCCCAATGTGATTAAAACAGTCAAAAAGACAGTGCCAACCGACAAAACGACGGAATTAAAGAAATAACGGGAGAATTCCGCTTCCTTCCACGCTTGGACATAATTGGAAAACAAAAATTCCTGTGGCCAAAGGAAGGCCCCTGCCATGAATTCTTTCTGGCTCTTAAAAGAAGTCAAAATAGCCCATAAAAGAGGGAAGATGATCAATAACGTCCAGATAATCAAGAAGACGCGAACAACCCAGCGCGAGGCCGCCTCGCTTTTGGATTCGGTCATGCATCTATGGGACGAAGATAAATTCTTGTTATTCATAGAATCGCCTCCCAAAAGCGTTCATCAGCGCTTTAACGCCCAATGACACCGTGGCAGTAAGAACTAACATCGTAAGCGCCGCAGCATAAGAGAAGGCCACGCGGCCGCCGCTCGTGCCATAAATATAAACATATAAGCCCATAACCATCGAATTGTTGTCGACGCCGCCATTCGGGGTGAAGACATTAACGATGCTGAAGTTGCCGCCTAAAGATTGATAAAGAATGGAAACGACCATAAAGGTCACTTGCAGCCAAACAGCCGGCATCGTGATGTGAATTAGCTGTTGCCAAGAGGAGGCCCCATCGACTTCCGCCGCTTCATATAATTCAAGCGGTATCTGATTGATCGCCGATATCATGGTGATCATAAAGAGGCCAACGCCGCACCACGAAGCGACGAAGCCGATGCACCAAAGTGGGGAATCGGTGATCCAGTCGATCGGTTGGCCGTTAAAAAGGCCGATGAAGGCGTTAAGAAGGCCGCTATCACCACTCATGAAGACGAAACGCCACAAAGATCCGATAATGACGACGGAGAGGATATTGGGGATATAGAAAATAAATTTATAGGTAATGACTTCTCCTGTCTTCAAACGGAACCTAGTCAAACCAACGGCGAAGAGAATCGTGAGAACGATAATCAAAACTTCTTTGATCCCTGTAATAGCGAAATCGTTGCCAAAAGCCTTCCAAAAGACGGGGTCACGCAAAACTTCCTCATAATTTTGGAGGCCGATGAAATCTTTTCGCACGTATCCTCTCCAATTCGTAAACGAATCGAAGACGGATTGGATGATCGGATAGACGCAAAAGATGATGTAGAGAATAAAAGGCAGTAGACAAAAGATAGAAGCGAAGGCGACCTTGCTTTTATTGATTCTGGCCTTTTTGCTATGGCGGTTGCTAAGAGTCAAATTCATCTCTCTATCGATCGACGATCTCTTTGATGGCGGCCGCTTTGATGCTGGCGCACGCCTTATCGACGGTGGTCGTCCCTTTGACTAAGTTATTAACGGCAGCATTGATCGCAGTGTCAACGCCTCCCCAACTGCCATCGTTTCCTTTATGCTTGTAACTAGGGTCGTTGAAAACGGATTGGACGTATCTGTTGACTTCCGTCACCTTCGTATCGTTTGATAAGTCGAGTTCAGCCACCGAAGGCGAATCGGAGGCATAAACGAATTCCTTGAGCACCTCGTCGGTATAAAGGTATGTCATGAATTCCAAAGCGCCTTTCTTGTTTTTAGCTTCTTTGGCTACGCCACAAGTAATGGAAGTAGTAACGATGATTTGTTGTTCCTTTACCAATGGAGAAGGGGCATAACGCATCTCAAAGCCATCGGGTATGGCATCAAGTTTAGACATTTCCGAACGGAGCCATAGGCCATTAGGAATCATCGCGGCTTTGTGCTTCAACCATTCTTGTTGGCTCGTCGTATGATCTAAAGACAAGCAATCCGCCACAACGTTGTCGGAGATGTTAACGAATTCATTAAAACGATTCATTACTTCCTTGAATTCGCTGGATTCATAAACATCGGCGTCGCGGCAATTCATCACGCGGTCAAAGAAGGTGTCGCCATATTCCGCGAATGCGGGCACGAGCATCCCCTGGACGAGATAGCCGCTATAGGTGCCGGGATATATAAGCGTATTAGTATCCGTCGTCGCTTCATTGGTGAATGCCTTAAGTTCAGTATAATCGTTTGGAAAGGACCATCCTTTTTCGTCATAAAAAGCTTGGTCATACCACATACCATAGGCGTTTAAAATCAATGGAGCACCATAGGTAATCGTGTTATTGTTCGTATCGGTATATGTACGGAAATAAGCCTCATCCACCTTGTCACGGATTAAGGTCTCCTCGCCAGCTACCTTAGCCGTCTGAAGCCAGTCGGAGAGATCATATATAAGCCCTTCTTTAAGCCAAGTGTTAGGAGTGCCAATAGTGCCATCAAAGAAGACGAAATCAGGCGGATTGCCTTGCATCCAACGATCTTCAAAGGTCGTATTTACATTGTTGTCCATATTGACGATAAGATCGTATTCTGGATGATCGGCTTCGAACTTCTCCAAAGCCTTCCTCCATGGCGCCGTGCCATAGCCACCGGCGAAAATTTGGAAGGTGATGGTCTTAGAATCCTCACCGCCTCCTTCTTCACCGCCACATCCAACAAGCGTTAGAGCCGTCAATACTAATAGAACGAGTTTTGATTTTTTCATAGAAGGTCATTCCTTTCTTTTTGCCTTTTTTTGCTTATTTATAGAAACGGCAATTGCTAAAACCACTGCCGTTGCTACCACCGCTATAGCCCCAATCGTCATCAAAACAATAGACGTCACTAAAACGTTCGAGATCGTCTTATCATTTGGCGTAGGTTCGGGCAAAGGATCATCCTTTCCATACGTATTAGCGTTCATCAGACGGAAAAGATAAGTGCTCTTTGGTTCAAAGTTGATATCGAATTGATCGACATCCTGCGCTACGAGCCTTTGACTATAAACGTCATAGACGTCATATTTCTTCGGCAAATAAATCGTCCTTTCGCCACCATACGGCGAATCGATGCATAAATATCCGTTCGAAGAGAAGACGACGTCTGAGAAGGATTCGTCATAGATGTGAGCGCCTACCCTCTTCATGATGTTTCTTAAAATTTGAGCCGGGACATGTCCGAAACTTGAGAAAATGGACAAATACGAACCATTTTCGTTGTCGACTTCTTTATAAGCCAAACCGACATAATCACTGTTTTTGATATGGCCCAGCGAAACAGCGCCAGAATCAATGACGGATGCCACGGGATTCACTTCCATAATTTCGCCCTTGCCATAAGTGATGCCACGAGCACCGCTTGTTAAAACGTCCTCGTTGCTTCCATCAATCGTCACCGCGGTACAGACGTTGCCGGACACAAGCGAGACATCCATGTCGATCAAAGAAGAGATGTTGCCGGCATTCATCGAGCCATCTTGGCCGTAAATGCCGGGAGTGCCGATCCAAAGGACCGCTTTATCGTCCTTTTTGCACTCCTTATTGATACCGTTGATTGTTTCTTGGTCGAAACGATTGCCGACGAAGATGTATAACTTGTAATCTTTAGGCAATCCTTTCTTGAAGTCGCTAGCCAAATATATGTCATAGCCAGCACCAATGGCTGCCAAATCTTCTTTCTGACGGCTGAGATTAACTTCAAGCGCGCTGTAAGAACCGCCAAAGTTATAGGCATAGTCGCTAGGCATCTTATCTTCAATTACGAAGGCCACTTCCCGGTTGTTTTCGTTATCTTGATGTTCCATGGCATAAGACCATTCGGCCATCATCAAAGAAACGAGGTTATAAATCTCCTCGTCATCATACCAGCCGCCCGTCATATCATAAATCCAGGCGCCGTATCCCGATATAAGCGTATTGCCAGCATCGCGCTTCATGACATTGATGGTGTCTTCCAAAGTATAGGTCTTTCCCCATTCGTCCATCGTCAAAGGCGATTGGTCGGGCATATCCACTTTGACCGTTCTTTCGTCGAATTCCACCAAGCATAATTTGCCAGCGTTGACAATGGAGGTAGCCGCTTGCATCGGCGTATTGCTATATCCGGTTTGCCTGGTCATATAAGAAACGGGGCCACAGAAGAAGTCGCAAGGGCTGCTTGGCTCTAGCAATCTCGCGAATTCATTATTGGCGATGCCGCTAGATTCATAAGTGAGAGCGTTAGTGATATAACCTTGATAAGTGCCGGCAAGCCATTTGCCATCAGACACTTCCTTTACGACACTAGAAAAAGCGAGAATCGAATTGGTGACGTTATAGGCTTTGAAATCCTGATAATCCAAAACGCTTCTTTGTTTAACACCGTCTAAGAGGGATGTGTAAGAGGATGATTCCCTTTCCCCATAAGCGGGTATCGAAGCGGTCTCGAAGGTCACCGAAGTGTCTCCCCAGGCCGCTTGGAGCGCGCTATTGGTTTGATATCTATTTTTAAGGTAGATCCTCCATTCCGTTTGGGCAATTTTCGAAAAATCGCTGCAATTCCCGAGTTCCATGCCGTATTCTTGCCACTCATAGGTAGAGCCTTGAGCGAATTTTACGGCGAAGATATGAGCAGCATACGGCATCGATTTCATATGTTCGAGAACCGCCCTTAAATAAGCGCAGACATCCCTCACCCATTTTTTGGATGCATAAGAAACCGAATCCGTTCCACCTTTGGCGCTAAGAGCCCTTTCCTCAGGATATTTATTAAGCCACCATGACGGCGGGTCGCAGCTAACCATCACAAGGAGCTTCGCCTTAGGCGCGCCAGATAAAGTCGTGTAAATTGTCTCATCGAATGACTCGAAATTGTATTCGTTATCGTCTGTCCAGGTTGATTCGCCCGTGATCGTATCGACAACTTTATTATTGCCGACTGAGAATAAACGCATGCCGGAATTGTAGAGATTTTGCGCATAAGACGGCTTAAAATACTTAAGGCCATCGCTTTGCATGAAAAGATACGGCGCATAATCTTCTTCGCCGATACGGACTTTCGTAAGGCCTTTCTGCTTCACGATGCTAACTTGTTCTATCTCGATTTCTGTCTCAAGGAATTTCACGTAATGACCGCGCAATTTGTTGTTGCTGTAATCGGGGTTATTAACAATGCTAATGGCGTCGGTATCAAGTTGGAGCATATAGGAGCCCGCTTCGATGAAATCGGGCACATCGATCCTATAGCCAATAGTAACTTCTGCCTCCGCCTTCCACGAAGTCATTTCGGGACCAGAGGTTTGTATCAATACCGATTTGGCGGGGTCCGATTCGTCGACGTCGCTAGAATATTTACCCCAGAACGACGCGGAAATGGAAATCGGCTTCTCAATGTCTTTCAGTGGTTTCCAAGTGATTTCGAAATCCATGGAATCGCCCAGTTTCACTTCCGAAGGCATCTTAACATTGATAACTTCCAATTCAGGCGCCGTCGATGCCGCTGAGATAAAAGGAATTGAGCCCCAAGGCATAGAGCCAACTGGGCCGATAACGTAAGTATTCACCCACGACGAATCGTCATAGTCTATGAGCGTCCAGCTTAAATCCTCATTAGAAAGGGTTTCGCCCGTCAAAGGGCCTGCCTCTTTGGAAGAGATGGTTTCCGAATCCGAATAAACCGAGAGAGTGCGGCCACTTGTGGTGATAATGGTAATTTCAAACAAAAGGCCTGAATAATAGGAACCATTATAAACGCGAGCAGCAAAAACGTTTTCCCCTTCGACAAGATATTGCGTGATGTCGACAACGCTAGGCGTCGACCAAGACCCGCCCCGCCCAAAAGCATGTCCATTGACATAGGGGTATCGGACGTCGTCGGCCGTCACTTGCAAACTAGCCGAGGCAATTGGTTCAGTAACATTAAATTTCTTACGATACCACCTGTTTTGATAGGCGGCATCGGCAGTAATGTCTTTATCTGGATAAGTGACCCATTGCCCTGACCATCCCGATTCGTCGTTAGGCGAATAGCTCTTGACCGCATGAACGTTATCAATATAAATCGCCGAATCAGAGGCGTTCAAGAAGCTAATGTAGGCCTTAACGCCACGCTTAACCGTCACTTCCATGCTTTTGGTGAGGAATTCATCGCTTAAATCGTATTCTTTTTCGACTGTTTGAACCGAAATGTCCGATGAATCGAAGAATTCAAAACGAACTTTCCCTTTGTTGCCGCTAGTGCTTTTTGCATCGAAAGTGAAGGTATAGCCATATCCGCTAAGGAAACGTTTCCAAGCCGTCTTAGCTAAACCTCCGTTAGAGATGGCTAGGGTTCCCTCTTCCGTAAGAGCGGCATCCTCAAAATCCCAATTCATCAAAGAGCCATCCTCTTTAGGGGTGGAGAAGGTCTCATCGTATACGTCATCACCAGTCGCTGAGCAAAAGGCCTTGTCAACATAGATGTCCGCCTTACCATATTTAACGATAATGGTCATCGTGGCGCTTGCGGCATTGTTTTTGGCTTGAAACTCAATAAAGAATTCGCTCCAATCCCTCGAAAGCGAATCAGCATTTAGCTTCATGCTGCCGCCCTCAATGGTCCTGATTTGATCGCCGGAGGCATCGTAAGTGGTGATGTTCATCGAGATGCTTACGCCATAAGAATATTGGCTCTTGTAATAAAACCCGATACGGTAACGCTTTGCCGCTTCAATTGGGAACGGCGTCTTATTAGTAGCGTAAAAATAGGTGTCGGTGTTTGAGCGCACAATGTGAAGAGATTGCTTTCCGTCATAGCAAACATCCTCACTATAATTGGCAGTTCCCTCTTCCGAAAAAGTCCAACCGCCCTCTTCTTCGAAACCAAAAATACCCCCGCTTTGCATGGACTTTCCGATTTTTAAGGTGTCTGCTCTCTCTTTTTTGGGCGTGAAAATAGGATTAACGATTTCGCTTGCTCCGGTGGAGAAAAGGACACCGACCGCTAATAAAGATAATAATGCTTTTTTCATTATGGACGATAGCCCTCCTCTTGCATGATCCAATATAAATTGGACAGACTCTCTAACGACACTCCAAAAGAACGAAGTAAACTGACAATCTTGTCCTGAAGCGTCAAGCCCGTTTGTTTCTTAATCGTCTTCACCCAGGAATTCGAGATGGTGGTTTTATATCGAATTTGGCTGACGTTAGCAAAATTCGTGAATTGGTAATCGCGATAAAGATCGGCTTCGGAAACGCCTAGAAGGCCATTGATTAAGAAGGCGATCATACCCGTCCGATCGGCTCCGGCCGTACAATGGAAATCGATAGGATAATTGTCTTCATTCCCTAGCGTCTCAAAAATCGTTTTGATGGAAGCGATGTTTTCCGATAACGTCAAGGCGTTGTCGGGAATATTCCAATTCAGCGGAGCGGAAACGTATTTGACAGAGCTACCAAGCGGGCTCGTGGTAATTCCACCCGTCTCGCCGTCATCAACACGCCGTAAATCAATTTCCGTTTTAATTCCTAGATAAGAGGCTTCTTTCAAGCCATCGCTGGTAATGGATCTTTGATATTTCGAAGCGCTCGAAACATTGAAGGGGCCGCTACGGAAAAGCATCCCCTGCTTCACCATGAATTTCCCTTCGCTGTTTCGCC
>CAVKTU010000046.1:0-1640 GCA_963659395.1 Holdemanella sp.
AGGTAGGCCCAATGACTATTATGATTTGTTTATTTGGAACGACAATCCCTGGGTATTAGAGGACGGTTACCGTCTTATTTCCGGATGCTACGATCGGAATGGATGCTACATGGTTAATTTCTTTGCCCATCAGCCGGCGATCAATTACGGTTTTAATCGAATCGAATATCCATCGTGGCAGACGAGCTACAAAGAAACCAATAAAGGGAAAAAATATCTCGAAGGGATTATGAAATATTGGCTTTCGTATGATATCGATGGCTTTCGCGTCGATATGGCCAATTCGTTGGTTAAAAACGATGGCGACGATAAGAAGGCTACGATTGAACTTTGGCAGCAGATTCGTGACGACTTAGAAAAAGACGGGGTTAAAGAATTTTATATGACAAGCGAATGGTCGGTGCCAAACCAATCATTTGAAGCCGGCTTCGATTCGGATTTTTGCTTAGATTGGACCAGCAATTGCACTCATCGCCTTTGGCGTCAAAGGGAAGAAGGTTTTGAGTTCCCGTTATTTCATCAATATGACGAAAAATTATATGAATTGTTTTTAAGCGACTTTAAGTTTTGGATTCGTTCGTGGAAAGAGGGGAAGGGCGGAAGGATTTCTTTTATATCGGGGAATCATGACACCACTCGCATCGCCAATTACCTCGATGCCGATGAACTAAGGCTAGCGTATTTGTTTCTTTTGACGATGCCTGGCGTTCCTTATATCTATTATGGCGATGAGATTGGGCTACATTCCGATTTGTCTTTGCCGTCTTTCGAAGGCGGATATCAAAGGACGGGTTCGCGCACCCCAATGCGATGGGATTCCAGCAAGAATGCCGGGTTTTCTGTTGCGGACAAGCTTTTCCTTCCGACTAACGAAAATGACAGCACAGTCGAAGCCGAGCGAGCCGACCATGGATCGTTATGGAACGAGATACACAATTTGATTCATCTTCGCAAAGAGGAAGATGATCTACGCGGAGACGATTTCGAGTTACTCGACGGCAAACTCTTTTATCGGCGGGGAGGCTTGTATATCGCTATCAATATCCTTGATGAAAGTCAGTCCTTTTCGGTACCAAGCTTAGCTAAAATCATTTATAGCATTGGCTCTGCTAACCTATCCGATGGCGTTTTGATTTTGCAGAAACACGCCGCCGCTATCGTTAAATAGAAGGTATCTTCGGCGGTATCCGTGTTACAATCTAACCACGATGATTGAACGACGAGAAAAACGTTATATGGGCGCTCTTTTGCTTTCCTTTTCCTTATTGCTCGTTTTGGCGTGCTCCTCTTTAATCTATTTGTTTGTGGCGATATGGCGGGAAGGAAGTTTAGGCAACAATTACCTCGAACTCTTTTACATGGCTATCCACATCATAGTTTTGGTGACGGGCATATTTTTGAGCAAAGAAGCGATGCGAAGAGGGTCGAACGTCATGCGCTCGCTTATGTATTCTCGTTATGGCCGCCCCGGTATCCAAGCGCGTGTTATATCTTTGATTTTCGTTGTCGTAGGGGTCTTTTTCCTTGCGTATTCTTTGTTAATCATTTTGCCGATCGGCGTTTATGATTTTGGCTTTCCTTTGGCTCTGAAATGGGATCTTTTGAATGTTGGTGCAACGTTAGCGATCGTCGCTTTCTTC
>CAVKTU010000046.1:1650-8910 GCA_963659395.1 Holdemanella sp.
CCTTCAAACTGCCTAATGAAGCGAAAAAAGAAGAACGATTGGAGGCAAAATAATGAAAAAAAGTCGTCTATTGATGTTCTTAATCGCGTCTTTGCTATTCTCTTGCGCCGGTAAGGAGGCGAATTCTTCCGTTTCTTCGTCTTCGGAGATCGATGATGACCCTTTGCCATTAGAAAAAGATACCTCTCAAAGGTATGAATTTGCCGACTCATCTAATGAGAATGGATCGATGAATTATGAAATTTTCGTGCGTTCTTTTTATGATTCCGATGGCGATGGCGTCGGCGATTTGAATGGCGTCAAGGCCAAATTGCCGTATTTGGCGGATATGGGCTACAAATCCTTGTGGTTGATGCCGATTTTCCCCTCGCCTTCTTACCATGGCTATGATGTAACGGATTATTATGCGGTGAATCCTGATTACGGGACCTTGGATGATTTGGCGTCCCTGGTAAAGGAGGCAGCAACTTATAACATCGATATCATGTTGGATATGGTCCTCAACCATTGTTCGATTAAACATCAGTATTTCCAAACGGCTTTCAACGATTACATAAACGCCAATTATTCTTCCGACAGCAAAGCGGATTGGTTCAACTTCGGCCCCGGCGGCGACCATATTTATAACGGCGTTTATTATGAATCCCGTTTCGACGCTGATATGCCGGATTTCAATCTTGATTCCGCTGGCGTTCGAGCGGAAATCGAGAACATCATGAAATTCTGGATTGAGAAGGGGATCAAAGGGTTCCGTTTGGATGCCGTGCTTTATTATTACTATCAAGATACTGGCAAAAACGTGGAATTTCTCAATTGGTTAACGGAGACCGCTCATAAATACGACCCGTCTTTCTATATGGTTGGCGAGGTTTGGAGCAGCGATCCTATCATCAATGCCTATTTTGCTTCGGAATGCGATTCCTTCTTTCGTTTCGGCAACGCCGTCAAAGGCAATACGAATATGGTGAATATGGTCAAGGGATTCACCTCTTGCGAATATTTCGCCGAAGAGGTGGAAAAGAATGAGACGGCTATCCATAAAAAGAATCCGTCTTCTTATTCTTCCTATTTCTTGTCCAATCACGACCAAGATCGCATTAGCACCAACCTTGATAGCAATCTTGATGTTTATAAGGCGGCCGCATCGCTATATACCCTTCTTCCTGGCACCTCATATACCTATTATGGCGAGGAAATCGCCCTTAAGGGACAGCGCGTCACCGCCCCGCAAGACGATTTATCTGACGTTCGGAGACGATTACCGATGATCTGGTCGAAGGAAGATAAAACAGGGCAATGCCAGTTCCCTGAGCAAAACCGTCAAGACCTAAACAACAATAAACAAGTCGAAATGGGGGTGGAGGACCAAATGAAAGATGGTTTTTCCTTGCTCAACCATTACAAGATGATGATCCATTTGCGAAATAAGTACCCGTTTATTAAACACGCTGCCTTTTCTTCGCGGACGCCGGATTTAGAAACCGACGAAAGAAGCGTGCTCGCTTATACGCTAAGCGATGGGGAATCTTCGATAACCGTGGTGCATAATTTCCATTTTTACAACGTCGAGGTGACCTCTCCCGGAACGAAGATCCTCGACGAAATTAACGTCAGTCACAAAAAACCGTCGCTTCAGAACGGCAAATTGCGATTAGGAGCTTATAGCTCAGTCATTCTTGGCTAGCTTTTAAAGACTTTTGCGTGCAGCAAAAATCTTGTTTTGTTTTTTAAAAACCCATACATTGTAGTTAAGAAACGCACACAAACGCCTCTTTTGTTAACGAAAGGAGTCTAACAAAATGAAAAAAGGCATTTCCTTCATTGTCTTAACGGCCTCCCTCATCGCCTTGTTTTCCTGCGCCAAAGGCGGTGAAGAAGAATCCCCATCTTCTTCGTCTGCCTCCTTATCTTCCATAACGTCATCGAGCAATTCCGACACACATAGCGTGGACCTCCCTTTAGGCGAACCTCCTATCTATGATGAGGATTCCATCCGCTTCCATTATTGGCGGAAGGATGGCGTTTATGCCGGATGGGACTTATGGCTATGGGAAGTTGGCCATGATGGTGGCGCATTTCCTTTCAATGGCAAAGACGATTGGGGCGTCGTCGCTTCCTATCCTTTAAGCACTTGGGAGGATGTAATTAATAACAGCTTAGGCTTTATCTTTCGCAAAGGCGGGGATAGTTGGTCGCAAAAGGACTGCGGGGGAAACGATTTGTTCGTCGACTTCAGCCAGTTCGAAAAGACCGATCAAGGCGTTTACGACATCTATATGATCACTGGCGATAGCAACATATATGCGGATACGAAAGGAACGGTGAAGGCCAAAATAAATTATGCGACTTTTGTGTCTACCACGCGCATCGCCGCATACGCTAATCTGCCGATTAAGGAATATAAACTTTTCGAAAACGATGAGCTTATTGTCGAAAACGCCAAAGTAGGCGGAAGCAAACGCGTCGATGTCGATTTCCCGGCGGGAAAGAAGGTCGATTATGCGGTGAATTATGAATTGATTCTCACTTTCTCTAACGGCGATTCGCTGACGGCCATAGTGACGAAAAACAATCTCTTTTCTAGCGATGAATTCGGCTCGCTTTATAACTACGATGGCGATGACTTAGGGGTTACCTATAGTTCCTCATCCTCTTCTTTTGCCGTTTGGTCTCCCTTGTCGAGCTTAATTGCTCTTCGGGTGTATTCATCGGGGACACCGGCAGTTTTAGGCGGCGATGATACCTATCAAGAACACGTGATGAGCAAAGGCGATAAAGGCGTTTGGCGCGTTAACGTTGACGGCGATTTGGCTGGCAAATATTACACATATGTCGTGACCAACGCCTCTTTTAAGGATAAAGAAATCGTCGATCCATACGCCAAAGGGTGCGGCGTTAATGGCGTGCGCGGCATGATTGTGGACTTCGCTAAGACTAATCCAGTCGGATGGGGAGAGGTTTCGCCATTAAGCATCGATAGGAAGGCTATGGTGGTGTACGAAACGCATGTTGCCGATATAACTTCCTCTTCCTCTTGGATGGGCAATGAGGGCGCCCGCAAACGCTTTGCCGGCGCTTATGAAACAGGGACGAGATATAGCGAAAACGGCACTGATGTGACAACCGGTTTCGATCACATTAAGGAATTGGGCGTTAATGCCGTGCAGCTATTGCCGATTTTCGACCAAGCCAATGATGAGGTTAATACCTCCTTTAATTGGGGATATAACCCGCTGAATTACAATTGTTTGGAAGGTTCTTATTCGTCTGATCCGCAAGACGGGCACATCCGTATTAAAGAATTCAAAACGTTAGTTAGTGAATATCATCAAGCCGGCATCAATGTCATCATGGATGTCGTATATAACCATGTGGCTGGCGCTTTAGATAGCAATTTTGACGTTTTGATGCCCGGATATTATTTTCGTTACACCTCATCGGGGGCGCTATCCAACGGTTCAGGGTGCGGTAACGAAACGGCGTCTGAACACTATATGATGAGAAAATTCATCGTCGATTCCGCTTGCTTTTGGGCCAAGGAATACAAATTAGGCGGGTTCCGTTTTGATTTGATGGGCCTTCATGATTTAGAGACGATGAATGAAGTAAGCGCTAAAGCCCAAGAAATCAATCCGTCAATCGTGATATACGGCGAACCTTGGTCGGGAGGAAGTAGCACTTTGTCCGATGCTTTGTCGGCCAAGCAAATAAATGGCAATAAATATGAAGGATATGGTCAATTCAATGACCAAATGCGTGACGCTCTTATTCGCGGCGGATTAAGCGCCGATAACGAATTAGGGTGGGTAAGCGACCAAGAAAGCAAGATATCTACCGATTATGTAAACAAGCTTTTAAAAGGCATCAAAGGCGAGACTTTTAGCGGAGCGGTAGACATTGTCGATCCTGATAAAAGCGTTTCCTATGTCACTTGCCACGACAATTACACCCTTTATGATCGCGTTATGGCAACGAAAACCGTTACTAACGAGGAAACGGCTAAGAAAATGAATCGTTTAGCTAATTCTGTCGTCTTGACCTCGCAAGGTACGGCCTTCATGCTAGCGGGCGAAGAGATGCTTCGAACGAAGGAAGGCAACAAGAATTCCTACAACGCTTCTTATAAAACAAACGAACTTGATTATTCTCTTAAGATCAAGCACCCAGATCTTTTCAAGAACTATCAGCGGCTTATCGCCTTGAAGAAGAATCTCGGCGGCTTGCATATGGATAAGGACGGGATTAAGTCCCTGGCTCCGAAATTAAGCGATGATGGAGGGCTATTAAGCTATTCGTTTGCTGATACAATCGATGGCAAGAACGTGCAAATCCGCATCGCCCATAAAAATGGGTTATCCAAAGAAGAGAAAGTCAATTTCGATGGCTATACAATCCTTTGGTCGACGGAAGAAGGCGCGGAGAAATCCCTGAATGAGGCGACCGTCATTAAGCCCTTCGAAACAATCGTCGCTTTCAAAGCGGTTTGATTGCGTCGATATGAAGGCAAAGATATTGTTGTTTATCGGTATTACGATAAAAAATATTTTGTTTCGATTGTGGCGAAACTTCCGAAAATTGCTTAATTTGAGACCTATTAGCGATGCTTTCGCAAAGCATCTAGCTATTGAATTTGCTCATTTCCGCTTGTTTTTCGGCCTCTTGTTAATAAAATAGTGGCAAGGATTAACGCAAACTAAGAGCTTCATCTTTTATTCGTCACGAGAAAAATGTAAGCGCTTACTTGCTTTCTATTGAAAGGAGAAAAAATGAAAATCAATAAGAAAATCCTATTGTGCATGGCGCTTGCACCAGTAACTCTTTTAGCGTCTTGCGGCGGGGGGGGTGATACTTCTAGCGAAAGTAGTAGCAGCGTAGATCCCTATGCCGCTTTAGCGGGCACCTACGACATCAGAATGTGGGTTTCCGAAGTGGCCGGGGTCAAAGAAAGCTTTGAATCTCAAGTCGCCGCTTTTTGTGAGGCTCACGAAGGAATCGTCATCAATGCGACGATTGAAGGAGTCACTGAAGCAGATTCCGCCACCTCCATGCTTACCGACGTTTCGGCTGGTGCGGATATTTTTTGTTTCGCCCAAGACCAATTCGCCCGTTGCGTCCAAGGTGGCGCTTTAAGCAAATTGGGAGAAGCCGCCGCCAAATTCGTCAAAGAGAACAATATTGATGGCGCGGTGAAGGCCGCCACTTCTGGCGAATCCATTTACGCTTACCCCCTAACGGCCGATAACGGCTATTTCATGTTCTACGACAAGAGAGAAATCACCGACGAATCGCATTTAGACGATTTAGAAGCGTTGATTCAGGATTGCGAAGACGCTGGAAAGAAATTCGCTTTCGAGATGGACACCAGCGCTTGGTATAATGCCTCCTTCTTCTTTGGGGCGGGCTGCCATAGCGACTGGACGACCGATGACAAAGGCAAATTCACGTCCGTCAGCGATGACTTCAATAGCGATAAAGGCCTTATCGCCATGCGCGGCATGCAACGCCTTGTCAAATCCACTGCGCACGTTTCGAGTTCTGGCGCTGACTCTTTCACCGCCGCTATCCCGGCTGCCATTCTGGTTTCCGGCACTTGGTCCTATAATGGTGTCAAAGAGGCTCTTGGAGAAGAGAATATCGGTTATGCCAAATTGCCGCATTTCACCGTCGACGGCACAAGTTATCAGCTTGGTTCTTATTCCGGCAACAAATTGTTAGGCGTTAAGCCGCAAACCGACGTTAAGAGAAGCGCCGTCCTCAATTTGCTTGCTCAATACCTCACTGGCGAAGAATGCCAAAAGCAAAGGGTCGAGAATTTCTCTTGGGGACCTAGCAACAAAGCCGTCCTTGAATTGGATGTCGTTAAGGACAACAAGATGCTTTCCGCTTTAGCTGCTCAAAACGCTTATGCGACTCCGCAAGGCCAAATCCACGGTTCTTGGTGGGACATCGCCAAAGTTCTTTCGACCGATGCGAAGAACGCCGACTTGGATGATGAGACCGCTTTAAAAGCCGCCCTCCAAAAATATCAAGATGCGCTCGATTCGATTTTCAGCATGAGCGATGATGAGAAGAATGCATTCACGGTTATCGGTTCATTCGCTACCGCTCCGTCTGGCGATTTTGTTGCGTGGACCACTGATCTTCCGATGACTGAATCGCCAGAAGGAACTTGGACTTCTGGTGAGCTCACCTTGACCGAAGGAGATGCCTTTAAGGTTCGTCAAGGCAAGAGCTGGGACGTTGCTTATGGCAATGGCGGTGGGGACTATGTTGTGTCCGCCGATGAATCTGGAACCGGCAAAAAGATTCAACTCGTCGTCACTTCGACCGGTGGCACCGTCTCCATCATCTAAATAACCGACGATTGGTTGGGGCCGGCGCGCTAGGCCCCAACCTTTTTGGATTAGCGCGAGAAAGGCAACAAATATTATGAAAAGATACAGCGATTTAGAATATTTGAAGCTAAGCAAGATTCACCGCTTTTTCTATCGGATCGCTTTGTTTTTCGTGGGGATTCCGATTTGGTTTAAGAATTTGGGAATCAAGATTTGGAATCTCTTGAAGAAAATCGGGAATTATTTCAAAAACGATTTCCTCGATTTGATCAGAACCTTTGCCAAAGGCGATTATAAGACACGCGTTTCCTATCTCGTCATGGGCTTCGGCTCCATGGCCAGGGGGCAATGGCTAAGGGGAATTTTGTTTTTCGCTTTCGAAGCGATATTCATCACTTATATGTCTTTATATGGAGGCTATTGGCTTAGCATGATGCCTTCGTTAGGCAAAGTGGGTCCGGAAGAGGTGTATGATCCGATCTATGATGCTTATACGACTATCTACAATGATAATTCATTCAAAATCCTCTTATATTCGATTTTGACCCTTTTCTTCGTTGTTGCCTTTATCTATACTTGGCGGCTCAATATCAAACAGAATCGCCTGTCTCAAGAGATCATCGACTCTGGCAAGCCCCTCAAAAGCGGTAAGGACGACCTCCGTTCTTTGGTGGATGATCAGTTCCATAAGACCCTTTTGGCTTTACCTGTTGTTGGCATCCTCGTTTTCACCGTGATGCCGATCATCTTCATGATCCTCGTTGCTTTCACTAACTATAACGGGGCGGAGAATAATGGCTTCACCAATAACCTTTTCCATTGGGTTGGATTAGATAATTTCAATACGATCCTTAATTGGCAATCGGGCAACAAAGCTTATACGGCCGCTTTCGGGGAGGTTCTTGCTTGGACCCTTATGTGGGCC
>CAVKTU010000047.1:0-2575 GCA_963659395.1 Holdemanella sp.
CTACCTTGATGAAGGTGAGGGAAGAGCTAAAAGAGCGTTAAGACACATGCCGCTTTGACTTGTCTTATCCTTTTATATCCTTCCTGGCAAAGAAAAACTGGCCATCAAATAAAACTTAAACGATGGTCGGGCGCCGCGGCGACCTTGACAACCGCCCTGATGGGTGCTAACGTCTATATAGATCTATTAATGATTTCCTTAATCATTTAAAGAATTTTTGATAACGAGGGGAATGAAATGAAAAAGATTTCGATGTTAGGACTATCGGTGCCATTATTCGCGCTATGCGGATGCTCAAACGGCAGAACGGCTGCGCCAACTACGGGGATTATTGATTGTTACTCGATCAAAGTGGCCGCGAACGGCGATTCGACGGCTTTTTCCGGAACGTATCAAGCGTCCGTATCGAGCGTCTTTGAATACATGAGCGAAAGTGGCGATTATGTCTATACTGATAACCATATTTTGAACCGGTATGATGGAGGCGGCGATGCCGTTATTCGATTGTATAAGAATAGGTATACCAACGATTACACTGAATATAGTTATGTTGGCTTTGTCGGATGGTTAACTTTCGAAAAGAATTACTATTTGGATTTGGATAATAGGATTATTGATTCCGAGCAGAAGTGGAGCGAGTACTTATATGCCACCAATCCTTCTACCGAATCATCAACTGAATCATCCGTTGATAACAAAAGAGCGTATCAATGCGCAAAAAGTGGTTATTATCGAATCTCTAGTGTTATTTATAGCGCAAGTTACTATTCTATAAGAGCCGATTTGGTCGAAAAAACATTGGAAACGCATTCTTACACAATGCTTGGCGATGATAGCGTCATAACCTACCAAGCCAAATGGTTTTGAAAAGAAGCTTCACTAGAGGGAGCCGGCTTTCAATCGCTTTTCCTTTTTCCTCCTTGGGCGCGCTGACTATACGGCTAAGGGGAAAAGAGAAGGCCAAACGCCGTTTGACAATTCGATAGCCGGTTCTTTGCGGCCACGACATTAGAGCGAGATAGGAATTGCAAATATCGTTATCCTTCCTATCATCCTGGCTTACCTTATAACGCGGATATCTCAATTAACAAAAGGAAGAAAACCTCCGATGTTTTCTTGATAAAACTAGGATATGGTGGTAACCTTTCCTCGGTAACTCAATCACGGAGGCGAATATGGATCAAGTGCGAATCATCGAGATCAAAGAAAGCGTTTTTCATTCGAATGAGGAAGAAGCCGCCAAATTAAGGGAAGAACTAAAGGAAAAGAAGACCCTCTTGCTAAACCTCATGTCTTCGCCGGGAAGCGGCAAGACCACGACCTTGTGCCAAACCCTCGCTTCCCTCCAAAACGAATTCAAGATCGCCGTGATGGAAGCCGATATCGATAGCGACGTCGACGCCAAAGCCATCAGCAGATTAGGGGAAGTGGAGGCCATTCAGCTCCATACGGGCGGCATGTGTCACCTAACGGCCGATATGACCCGTCAAGGAATCGCTTCCTTAACCACCAAAGGCCTCGATCTTATCATCATCGAAAACGTCGGGAACCTCGTTTGTCCTGCCGAATTCGATACGGGGGCCTTTAAGAACATCAACATATTAAGCGTCCCCGAGGGCGACGACAAACCCCTCAAATACCCCCTCATGTATCAGGTTTGCCAGCTTTTCCTCATCAATAAGATGGATGTGGTTCCCTATTTCGATTTTTCGCTAGAAAGGGCCAAGACCAATATCCTAATGAGGATGCTACTATCATCCCGATATCCGCCAAAACGGGCGAAGGAATCGAAGAATTTGCCAAGTGGCTAAGAAAAGAAATCAAGGAATTCAAAGGAGAATAAAGATGCCAGAGATGTCGAAAGCGGTCCTCCCGCCCCATATGAGCGACAAAGTCGTCAACCCCAAAATCGTCAAATTAGGAAAGAAAATCACCGACGTCGCTGCCCATAAGTTAGGGACGGTCACGGTGAAGGACCCCGAATATTGGGGTTTGGCGGAAATCGTCACCGATGAGATGGCCGACGTCGCCCTCACGATGAAGGTCCGCCATCACTATACCTTCGAGGCCCTTTGCAAAAAGAACAAAGAAAAGGCCAAAGACAAGGAGAAATTCCAAAAACTCCTCGATGAGATGGCTTATATCGGCCTCCTCGAATACGATTATGGCTATCATTATGACCATAATGGCCGGACCGCTCCTTTAGGGGAGAGGCGTTATTGCTTGCCACTTTTCGTTCCGGGGAGCGCTGAATTATTCAACATGGAAGAGACCTTCCTTTCGCCCGATGGCAAGCAGATGAAGAACCAGCGTTTGGAGGATCATCCGACCCTCGCTTCCTTCTTCGAGAGGATGACCTTCGTCCCGCTCGACGGCATTACCCAACTCGTCCCGCCCGGCGGCGCGGGGGTGGGGATGCATGTCATCCCCGTGGAGAAGGCCATCTCGATGGAAAACAAATCCGTCGATTTGGAGCACCTTTCTTATTGGTTAAAGAAATACGAAGGGCATATCGGGGTAGGGCAATGCTCTTGCCGCGCTTCGCGGGCCGCCCTTAACGACGGCTGCGCCGACG
>CAVKTU010000047.1:2688-8885 GCA_963659395.1 Holdemanella sp.
GATCAATACAATTGGTGCATCGGGGTCGGCGATTTCGCTGATTATTGCCGCGAGACGGGCAAAGGCCATGACATCACTTACGAAGAGGCGATGCAGATTCTGAAAAACGCCGAGGATAACGGCTTCGTCCATCAAATCACCAATATCGACGGGGAGAATAAGATCTTCGGGATCTGCAATTGCAACGTCAATATCTGTAACGCTTTAAGGACCTCGCAACTTTTTAACACCCCCAATCTCTCTAGAAGCGCCTATACCGCCCATGTCGACACTAAGAAATGCGTCGCCTGTGGCAAATGCGTCGAATATTGCCCGGCGGGCGCCGTCAAACTTGGGCAGAAGCTTTGTAAAAAAGACGGTCGATCCGTCGTCTATCCTAAGCATGAGCTTCCCGACAATATGAGTTGGGGCAAGGACAAATACGACGAGAATTACCGCGACAATAACCGCATCAATTGCTACGAGACGGGCACTTCTCCTTGTAAAACCGCCTGCCCCGCCCACGTGGCCGTGCAAGGTTACCTCAAATTGGCGGGGGAAGGCCGTTATCGGGACGCTTTAGCGCTCATTAAGAAAGATAACCCTTTGCCCGCCATCTGCGGACGCATCTGCAATAAGCGGTGCGAAGAGGCCTGCACGCGGGGGAAGATCGACCAAGCCGTCTCCATCGACGCCGTCAAGAAATTCATCGCCGCCCAAGACCTTAAGCAAGAAAGCCGTTACGTGCCACCCGTCGTGATCGCCTCCAACCGCCTCGAGCATTGGGAGGAGAAGATCGCCATCATCGGCGCGGGCCCGGCGGGGTTGTCCTGCGCTTATTATTTAGCGACGAAAGGCTATAAGCCGACGATCTACGAAAAGAACGAGAAATGCGGTGGCATGCTTACTTACGGCATCCCTTCCTATAAACTCGAGAAAGACGTCGTCGAAGCGGAGATCGATATCATCCGCGAACTCGGCGTCACCATCAAAACGGGCGTCGAAGTCGGTAAGGACGTCACATTAGACGATTTAAGGAAGGAAGGATACAAAGCCTTCTATATCGCCATCGGCTGCCAAGGCGGCAAATTGCCGGGAATCGTCGGCGAGGACGCCTCGGGCGTACGCTTAGCCGTCGACTTCTTGCACGAGGTGAGCGAACATCATGACGAAAAGCTTACGGGCGAGGTCGTGGTGGTGGGAGGCGGCAATGTCGCCGTCGACTGCGCTCGTAGCGCCCTCCGCCTTGGCGCGAAGAAAGTCTCGATCTATTGCTTAGAGAAGCGCGAGGAGATGCCCGCGAGCAATGAAGAGGTCATCGAGACCTTGGAAGAGGGCATCGAAATCCATAATTCATGGGGACCGAAAGAAGTCAAAAAAGACGAAAAATGGCACATCATATCGGTTGTTTTCAAAAAGTGCCTAGCGACCGTCGACCCCGAGACGAAACGCTTTAACCCCCAATATGACGAGAACGAAACCGTCGAAGTCATGGCGGATCATCTGATCTTCGCCATCGGCCAAAGCATCCTTTGGGGCGATTTGCTTAAAGGAAGCAAAGTCACCTTCTGGCATGGCAATTACCCCATCGCCGATAAGCTAACCTATCAAACGGCGCAGGAGGACATCTTCGTCGGCGGGGACGTCTATACGGGGCCTAAATTCGCCATCGATGCCATTGAGCAAGGCAAGTGCGCCGCCGAGTCCCTCCATCGTTACGTCAAGAAAGGGGCGTCGCTCACGGTAGGGCGTAACCGCCGCGACTTCGTGATGCTTGATAAAGACGATTTGAAACTAGAAGGATACGATACCTGTGGCCGCCAGGAGGCGGGCTTCGATCCTTCGATTGACGCCCATCATTCCTTCTCCGATGCCCATTTGACCTTGACCGAAGAGCAAGTGCGCAAAGAGACGGCCCGTTGCCTTAGTTGCGGCGCCAGCGTCGTCGATCCGAACAAATGCATCGGATGCGGCGTTTGCACCACCAAGTGCGTCTTCGACGCCATCAGTTTGGTGCGCGACCATCCCGAAGCCACCCACATGATCAAATCCGAGGATAAATTCAAAGCCATCTTGCCATATGCCATCAAACGCGGCATTAAGATCAAATTCGGTAAGCATACGCCTGCGGAGAAGGCTTCGGAGAAGAAGCATAAGGAATACGTGAAAGCCAGCAAAAAAGCGAAGAAAGAAGCCAAGAAGAAGGCCTAGATGCACGAACTCGGAATCGTTTTCCCTATCATCGACACCGTCAAGAAGGTGGCGAAGAAGAACGGAGCAAAGCACGTCAATTCCGTCACTTTGGAGATTGGCGAGGTCTCTTCGGTCGTCCCCGCCTATCTTCTTGACGTTTGGAAATGGGCGGTCTCTAAGGAGCCTCTATTGACGGGCGCCGCTTTAAAGATCGAAACCGTTAAAGCGGTCACTTATTGCGAGAATTGCGGGCATAAATATTCGACCATTCAATACGCCAAAATCTGCCCCAAATGCGGTAGCGATAGGACTTATTTGCTTGCTGGCAACGAGACAAACATCAAGGAAATAGAGGTCGTTTGATTCTTTCTTGCATCAAAAAGTTCTAAAGAGTTCTAAAAGAAATAAAAAGTTCTAAAGAGTTCTAAAAGTTGCAGAAAGTTCTAAAGAGTTCTAAAATTATCTTGGAGAACATCAATGAACAATCCCTTTTCTTTAACTTTCGGCATTGAACCGAACAATTTCATTCAAAGAATCAGCGAGACGGATAGAATCGTTTCCGAATTTTCGTCCGAATTAGCCGCTAACAGAGTTTATTTGATTACTGGTTTAAGAGGAAGCGGCAAGACCGTTTTGCTTTCTTCGATTGCCAAAGAATTATCCGGACGCGAAGAATGGGTCGTTGTCGATCCTGGTTCGAAAAAGAACATTCTCGAGAATATCGCCTCGGAGATTTATGAGGAAGGAAGCGTTAAAAAGATCTTTTTGCACGGAGAATGGAGCTTTTCTTTTCATGGTCTTACTTTCTCTTTGAAAGGCAAAGAAGAGGCCACCACGGTCACGAGCCTCTTAAAAAAGATGATTAGGCATCTCAACAAGAAAGGAAGGCGCGTTCTCATCACGATCGATGAAATAGATAGTGGCGAGGAAATGAAAACGTTCGCGGAGACTTACCAGTTCTTTTTGCGGTCTGGCTTAGACGTTTTTTTGCTTATGACGGGCTTGTATGAGAACGTTTCGAAACTTCAAGACGAAAAAACCCTCACCTTTTTATATCGGGCGCCAAAAATATTCCTAGGCCCGCTTAATCTGTCCGCCATCGCCTTTTCCTATCAAAAACATTTAAGCGCCAACGAAAAGGAAGCGATGGCGTTGGCCAAATTTTCCAAAGGCTACGCCTATGCCTATCAAGTCTTAGGCTATTTGCTTTTCAATCAGCGAAAAAAAGAATTAGACGCGGACGTCTTAGCCGAATTTGATCAATACATGGCAGAATATGTTTATGATAAATTGCATTCCGAGCTTAGCGAAAAGGAAAGATTCCTTCTGTCCTTTTTCCCGGATGAGGCGAAAATCAGAATCGAGGAGCTACGCCAAAAATCTTCTTTCGATAGCAAATCGCTAAGCGTCTATCGCGACCGTCTTATCAAAAAAGGCGTCGTTTACGCCCCGCAATATGGCTATTTGCAATTGTCCTTGCCGCGTTTCGCCGCCTATTTGCTGACCAAATAGGAAATTTACGTTTGCCCTTATAGGCGCCTATAATAACGGAGTTGAGGTGCTTCTATGAGCAAATTGCAAGAAAAATTACGCCATCTGGATGCCTTTTTGAGGGAAAAGCACCATCTTTCCCTTGCCAAGGCGATAGGGAAAGGCGAGCTTTCCTATGAGGAAGTTTTCGGCGATGACATTTCGAAGGATGTTCTGATCGAAGTGGCCGAATTCTTCTTTTTGAGCGTCGATACCTTAGAAGACGACGCGAAGGAATTGCCACCCGATTCATCCTTGCAAGTCGATGAGGTGGTGGTCAACATCCGCAAAGGGGAATACGAGAACCAAATCGGCAAGAAGAAAAGCAAGGGGCTCCTTAAGCGCAATTTCCTCGCTTTGGAGGTAAAGCAACGGAAAAAGCTCGTCGCTAGCCTCATCCTGACCTGCCTTCCTTTCTTGGCTTTCCTCACCTATTCCTTAGTCAATATCTCCGTAAACATCTCTAACACCCTTACTTCATATAAGGAAGGGGACCGCCTCTCTTCCGAGCAACAGGCGATCGAAGACGCTCTCCCTAAGGTGGGGGAAGAAGGGGTTGGCGCCTTCGCCAAAGTCAAAGTCGGCGGCGTCCTAGAAAGCATCAAGAACATCTCCTCGGCCAATAGCAGCTATGGCCTAACGATGAGCCTTCGCTTTGACTTCGATCAGATGGAATACCATAAGATGTGGTGGGAGAAGGAAAAAGGCGAGCCGTTTAACGCCGACAATTACTATACGGAAGAGGATTTAAGCCAGGATAATTACTGCTTTAACGCCGATCAAAGCGGCTTCCTTCCCTATCCCGATAACATCCCGGACATCATCCAATTCAATTTCGCCTCCGATAAGCACCTACTCGAAGCGGGCGATCCCATAAGCGTCTCTACCTTATATATAGAGGAAAGGGCGGCTTATCCAGGCGAGAAATCCTCGAACACCTACGCGAGCAAAAACGACGAATTCTCCATGGGGAATGGCAAAATCTCCCCCGATAGCCTCGAATATCAGGAAAAAGGGAAGGCTTATTATGATGAAAAGACGTCTTCTTACCGCTACGCCCAAAAGCTTCATTTCGACGCCTCGATCAACAAAACCTTTGATTCGCCCCGTTATCCCCTCGATTCCGCCCAATTCCATATCTACATCCAGCCGACGAGGGACGTTTCCCTCGTCCGTTACGTCGATGATAAGGAGATGTCGGGCTTTTCGACTTATTTCTCAATCGGCGACGGCTATCGCCTTATCAAGGAGAGCGAGGACATCAAGAACTTCACCGTCAAGCTCAATTATTATTCGGAACTCGACCGCGATCCTTCCTCTTCCAACTATGGTCAAAAGATCATCAAATCGCAACTTGAGTTGATTGTAAGGGCCAATAAGCAGGGGATATCGATCTTCCTCAACAGCTTTCTTAATATCGTGGCCATCGGGACTTGGCTATTGCTGGCCTTCTATAACCAAAGCTATAACGGCGACGACAGCATCGGGATGATCGGGACGGGCTTCTTCGCCGCCATCTCGGCCATCTTGCTAGGCTTCTCCTTGGTTTCAAACGCCAATATCTTCTCGTTATTGTCTCTCGTGAACATCTTCACCCTCGGTTTGGTGCTCGTGATGGGCTACGAATCGATTAGCGCCAAGCGGGCGAATCGCCTTGGCGACGCTTCCCTTATCGCCTATCGTTCCGTCAAAATCAGGGTGCTTTTCTATTTCCTGCTCGCCATGGCCGTCGCCATGGATTTGCTGCTTCCTTGCCTGGCCTATTTATGGATTTTATAGCGAAACTTTTCCCTTGTAATCGCTTTCAAAGCGAAAGGCCTTGCAACTGCTTTTTCCAATCGATATCATTCTATCGGTAAATTATTACCGAATGAACGAAATGAAAGCCTATTCCAACAATCAACTCAAGCGCTACCCGATATATCTTAAGCTTTTCCGTTCCTTACTCGATAACGGCGAATCCGTCATCTCCTCCCCGCAAATCGCCAAAGAACTTGGCTATAGCGAGGAGCAGATCCGTAAGGACCTTCAAGCCATCAGCGATTGCCCAGGGCGCCCGAAGAAGGGGCGGGATCTCCGGAAACTCGTCGACACCCTCGAAGCCTTCCTAGGCTACCGTGAGCAAACGCGGGCCGTCCTTATCGGGGCGGGGCATCTTGGCAACGCCCTCATCAAATACCCCAATTTCAAGGAAATGGGGCTATCGATCGAAGCCGCCTTCGATAACGACAAGGAGAAAATCGGGCAGGAGATCGCCTCCCGTCCGATTTACGATATCAAAGACATCGCAACGAAGCTTCCTCCCCTTAATGCCAAGATCGCCATCATCTGCGTTCCAGCTTCCTTCGCTCAGGAAGTGGTGGATGTGGCCCTTTCTAGCGGCATCAGGGCTTTCTGGAACTTCGCCCCGACGCATATCAACGTCCCACGAGGCGTGACGATCGAAAACGTCAATCTCGCCTACACGGAAGGTGGCCCGCTCTCCATCCAGGACA
>CAVKTU010000048.1:0-8859 GCA_963659395.1 Holdemanella sp.
ATGCTGATGAGGACTATCTTTCGTCTCAAACAAAAATTACTTTACGAAAATTAATAGTTCCATCAAAAAAAGAAGGGATTGATGTTGTGGCTGATTTTGCTGGCGGATATATGCGTTTACAGGTTAGGGGGACGCATGTTTTTCTAGACAAAGATTGGCAGTTAGTTGATTCCTGCCCGTATAAGGAAATGGAGAGGAAGACTCATTTCAGAATTAAGAAAATGGAGGAAATGTAATATGGATAACCAACCAATAGGAATTACAGACGGATGGGTTGCCACGCCGTTGACTAAGGAAGCGGCGCGTCGCATGAACGTGCCCGCGTGCGTTGATGATTTTTACAGTCAGAAAATAGCCCCGATCGAAATGAACGCTCTTGAACGATCGAATTTATCAGAGAAAATGCTAAATAAGACGAAGGTATTCCTTGATATTTCTGAAACGGAACAAGCTCTATTGAAAGCGCGATATGTTTCTGCGTTTATTGATGTCATAAACGATGAAATGAACGGAGCATCGCAGATTTTGCGTGTTGCATTAGAAAAAGTCTTAGATGTTTTATGCTATGCGCTGAAGAACAAGGCTGATGTGATTTTTTGGTTTTGAATATGAAAAGCTATAAGATTCAGCATGATTTTTTGTACAAAGATTTGCCATTGGATGTCATTTCTTCGCCAACTCCTCCGCCCATTAAGAAAGGGGAGATGGCAAAAGCGACCCCGATTAAGATTTCTTTTCTTTTGCGAATGGATACAGAAGGCCTTCTTCTTGCCTATTCGCGGATAAAAAAGCCAGTGATGCTGTTGGACGATTTGCCAAAAGAAGATAATCAAATCTTAAACGATTATAAAGACTTATTGATAAGGGCGATAATTTTATGGTTTTCCAAACACGCAATATACGCTTTTCTGAAATGAACGTTTTTAAGCGAGACCAATGAATGCATGAATCGTAAGGCGCACTTTAATTTTTGACGATTGTGGCAGCCTCTTTAAGTCGCGTCTTTTTGTCGAGAGGATTCCGAACGTTCTTTGGTTTTCCTAAGCCTTTTCTTGTCTGCCGATTTTGCTTATACCCTTGGATTCCATTTGAAAGGATAGGCGCCAGGTTAAGGTGTCGCCTAATAAAAACACTAAAGAATTCCCAATTTCCGCCTCTATAGGTTTTTAAAAGGTTATAGCAAAGCTATAAACCAATTATCAATATTAACAAAAGGTCAAATCGAATCGATTCCGGCCTTTTTAAGCAATCGCAGAGACTCGATGTTAACATTATATGTTAAAACGCATTTTTCCTATTGCGTTATAGAGGTGGCGTTGCTATACTAACTATAGTGTTAAGCACGATAGTAATTATATATGGCAATACCTCAGGAAATACTTAAGCTCAAACCTAAAAACACAAGGGTCAAAGCGACCGCCAGGCCAAACGAATACGACGTCATATCAAGAACGTCCGTTTGGGATAAAGCCAAGAGGCGCGCGGTCCCTAAAGAACGCGGCAAAATCGGCTACATCAAAGACGGCGTTTACTATGAGCTGGCCAAAAGCAACGGGCAAACGATCGACAGCAAGGAATACGGAAGATTCGCCCTGGTCAAAAAGCTGACTTACGACCTCTTCGAAGACTTATTGAAAGTCTACGATGCCGACGATTCGAAGAAGATATATCTGATCGCCGCGCTGAGGGCCATAAACGCCGATTTAAAGGACGAGGCGATATTCGTCGAATACCAAACCTCCTTCGCCAGCGAAGCCTTTCCCAAGGTCGGATTATCATCGAATACCATCTCTTCATTCCTGGATAGGATTGGCAAATCAACCACTCAAATCGATGAGTTCCTGCTTCGAAGGATCGGCAAGATGAACAGCAAGAACTCCGTCGTCGACGGCATGCTCAAGAACAACACGTCCGATACCAACGGCATGAGCGAGCATTCCAGGAAGAGCGGGACCAAAGGAAGCGACGACATATCCTTGCTGTATTCATACGATTTGGACGTCGATGAGCCGATCGCCTACGGGGTCTATCCGGGCAATATGCTCGATCACGTCGCCTTCAAAAGCTTCATCGACACCTACAGCATCAAGAACGGGTTCGTCATCTTGGACAAAGGGTTCGACGTCAGAAGGATAAAGATCGGGCTAAGCGAAAAGAACATCGGATATCTTGTGCCGATCAAGGAAAGCGGAAAGGAGATAGAAGAGTTGTCGTTGAATAAGGAATTTGACGATGCGTTCGTCTACGAAGACGACACGATCAGATACAAGAAAGCGGAACACGGCGGAAGATTCTTCTACGCGTTCGTGTCCACCGATAAATCCTCCGGCGAGCAGAAGCGGTATCTCGACAAAAGGATCAAGGAAGGCAAATACAAGAAAGATGAGTGGTTATCCAAAGAAGATTACTTCGGCCTAATCGTCTTCGAATCGAACAAGGATATGAACGCCTCATCGATCTATAAGGCCTATAAGAACAGATGGGACATCGAGAACCTCTTCAGGAAATACAAGAACATCATCGACAGAAGCGAGGTCAACGTCCATGGGATCTACCGTTTGTACGCGACAGAATTCATCAACTTCATTTCATCGATCATGACGATGAGAATCAAAAGGGAATTGGATAAGACAAAACTCAGCAACAAATACTCACAGCCTCAAGTGATGAACCTATTGTCAAAGGTGAGAAAAAGACGGTGTCCGAGAAGAAAGGACAAGTGGGAATTCGAGGCTTCGCTTGTCTATATCTCGGACATCGTCAAAACCCTTGACCTATAGTGGCAAAAATTGGGAATTCTTTAAAACACGGTTTGGTTGGAATAAGAAAAATTGCTTTGTCAAGTTGTCGAGAAAATGCAGGCAAATCGCTTTCATCATGTTTCTTTCTTGGAGTCGCCCGCTATATAATCATTAAGGAATGAGCTCCTCTTTTGTTTTAACAAAAAAATTAGACCATATCGCCTTCATTATGGATGGCAATGGCCGCTGGGCTAAATTGCGGGGATTGCCTCGCCATTTAGGGCACAAGGAAGCGTGCAAGCGCCTCATTGAAATCTTTGAATTATGCCGCGAACATCGAATTAAATACATGTCCTTCTTTGCTTTTAGCACGGAGAATTGGAATCGTCCACAGGAAGAAATCGATCATTTGATGGATTATTTGGAGGAATTCTTCAACAAGGAGATCGATTACCTTTGCTCCCAAGGGGCGAGGATCCTTATTTCTGGCGATTTGACGCCGATTCGCGAAAGGACGCGAAGGATTTGCGAAGAAGCCGTCAAAAAAACGAAAAACAACAGCAATTCCTATTTGAATATCTGCCTCAATTACGGAGGACGCGATGAGATAGTACGCGCCGCCAAGCGCTTTGCCGAAGATGTTTATGACGGAAAGAAGAAACCATCCGATCTTTCGGAAGCTTCCTTCGCCGAATACCTTTGGCATCCCGAACTTCCCGATATCGATTTGTTGATTCGTACCTCTGGGGAGGAGAGGGTCTCCAATTTCATGCTTTACGAGCTTGCTTATAGCGAATTCGTTTTCACTGATGTTAAGTGGCCTGACTTTAGAAGAGAAGCGTTTTTGGCGTGCCTAGAGGGATACGAAACCAGGCAAAGGCGGTATGGGGGCCTTAAGAATGAATAAGAACAAAGAACGGAAATTCGATATTGGCATCAACGTCCCGCCAGAAGGGTACAAGGCTTCCTTACGCAGTCGCGTTATTGTCGCTTTCATTTTGATGGCTTTGGTCGTGCCGTCTTTCTTTTTGGGTGGATACGTCTTCTTTTCCGTGGTTCTTTTGTTTGTGGTCTTGGCGATTATCGAGATGATCTTCGCTCCCCATCGCCGTTATGGCTGGTATGTGTATCTCATCACTTTCGTCGTGACTTTGTTTTATATTTATTGGTCGACCGTCAAGGCGAACATCCAATCCTATATCGATAATCCGAATGATTTCGTGTTCTCTTTGGAAAGCCAATATTTCAGTTTTGGCATTTCCGTTTATGGCATCGGAGTGTCTTTGTTCCTTTATTTCTTGGTTGCCATTCTGGATAAGAATTTCGATTTCTCCGACGTCGCCTATTTTTTCACCTTCACTTTGCTTATCGGCTTAGGCTTTCAAGCCGCTTACGCGTTAAGGTATTATTCGGCGTATTTGGCTTTAGGTCCCTTCAAGGACTTCGAATGGTTCTGGGGGCTTAAAGGCGAGGAGGCGGTCGCTCATCCTCTTTTCCAATATTTCCTTTCCTCTTGCCCTTTGATTTTGATGGTGGGGGGAGCCATCTTCAATGACACCTTCGCTTATTTCGGCGGCATTTATTTCGGCAAGCATAAGCTCAACGAACGCGTCTCCCCTCATAAAACATGGGAAGGTTTCGTCTTTGGCCTTATCGGCGGGATTCTCTTTTCCTTGCTATTCGCCTTCATCATGGCGGCGACCGGATATCCGATTTTGCCTTTCCTTACCTTGGATAAATGGTATTGGATCCTTTTATGCGCTATCGCCATTCCTTTATTGGGGGATCTAGGAGATCTTTCCTTCAGTTTGATTAAACGCGCCTTGCACATCAAGGATTACGGGAATGTGCTTAAAGGACACGGTGGCATTCTCGACCGCGTGGATAGTTTGATGTTTTCTTCGATCGGGCTCATGATGATTTTCGTGATGATCGAGAACGGGTGGAATTTCTTAATATGAGGAAAATCGCCTTGCTTGGCGCCAGCGGTAGCATCGGCAGCCAGACTTTGGATGTTATAGAGAAGGATTCCGCTTCGTTTAAGCTCGTTTCCTTTAGCGTAGGCAGACAAATCGACAAAATCCCCGCAATTCTAAGGCGTTTTCCTGGCGTTTCTTCGATTTGCGTCTTGGAAAAGGAACATTTAACCGCTTTAAAGGAACGCTTTCCGCAGATTTCTTTCTTTTCGGGAGACGAAGGGCTTTTGAAGCTTATCGACGATCCGAAGGTCGATATGGTGGTCAACGCCATCGTGGGCTTTGCGGGTTTCTTCCCATCCTTAGAGGTCTTGCGCCAAGAGAAGATCCTGTGCCTTGCCAACAAAGAGTCGTTGGTGGTGGGCGGTTATTTCCTTAACGAGGAACTTAGGCATGGCCATGGCCGTCTTTATCCCATCGATAGCGAGCACGTCGCTATCGCCAAGTGCCTTAGCTACGTCAAAAGAGAGGGCGTTAGACGTCTCATACTGACCGCCAGCGGCGGCGCTTTCCGCTCATTGCCTATTAATGAATTAGAATACGTTACCCCCGCGATGGCCCTTTGCCATCCTACTTGGAAAATGGGCGCGCGCATCACTATCGACTGCGCTAGCATGATGAACAAAGGTTTTGAAGTCATCGAGGCGAGGGAATTGTTTGCCTTCCCATTCACGCAGATCGATATCGTTCTTCATGACGAAAGCCGCTTGCATTCTTTTATTGAATTAAAGGATGGCACCTTCCTAGGAGAAATAGGGGAAGCTGACATGCATTCGCCGATCGCCTATGCGCTATATGAAGGGGAAAGGCGTGAGAATGTTGTTTCCTTTCGCTCTTTAGACGAACTTAAAGGATTGCATTTTCATTCCTTTGATCCTAAGCGTTACCCCATCGTTCCCTTGGCGATAGAGGCCGCTAAAGGGCCCAAGGGCAAGACGGCTGTCTTAAACGCTTCCGACGAAGAGGCGGTTAAACGCTTCCTTAATGGCGAGATTGCCTTTTTGGACATTGAGAAAATCGTGAAGAACGTTTTAAATAACGTGTCGATGGTTGTGAGGGAGCCTAAAGATTTGCTAACCTTAGACGCCATGGCTAGAGAATATGCGAGGGAATTGAAGGTATAAGATGGATTGGGTTAATATTCTCGTCACCATTTTGATCCTCATCTTGATGATCGGGATCCTCATTTCCACCCACGAACTAGGCCATTTGCTCGTGGCGAAGGCTTTTAATGTCTATTGTTTCGAATATTCCATCGGTTTCGGCCCTAAATTATTTAGCTTCCGTAAAAAAGGCGGAGAAACGGACATCTCTTTGCGTGCTTTGCCGTTAGGCGGTTATGTCAGCATGTACGGCGAAGGGGCAGAAATTCCCGAAGGGCTAGACATCCCTTTCTCCCGTTCCATTGAAGGGGTTTCCGTCTGGAAGCGCGTCCTTATCATGCTAGCGGGCGTGATGGTTAATTTATTCACTTCCGTTCTCTTTACGATGATTTATGCCACGTGCATTCCTAATTATGTTTCCGCCGAGGCTTTCGATACGGGCATTAATATCAGTGGCGAATATGCCAAAGAAGATAGCGAAAGCACCGCCAAAGGATATTCCTTGCGCCTAAAAGGAAGCTTAGGGGAATTCGTCATCGACGAAAGCGAAGAGCGGCTTTACGCTCCGATGCGCTTAACTTCCTTATCTCCTAGCGACATCGACTATCCGTATTTAATCGATTCGTCGGCTTCTTTGCTTCGTGATGGGGAAACGTTGCCGGTGGTGGTGGCCTTCTCCTATTCGACGGTCAATGGCAGTAACGACTTCCTTAGCGGTCTTTCTTTCTATTCCCCCTTAAGCGCCTCTTTCATCACCGCCGCCCAAAAGGCCATGGGGGTGAATAATTTTCCCGACCCCGAAGCTCCGATTGTTTTCCAAGACGGGGACGTCGTGACTTTCGATCTCATGAAATTGCCCGTCTCTTCTTATGACGCTTCGCCTTCTAATGAGAGTTACGCGAATAAGACCAGCAGCTCCCTGAGCTTGCGTGTCCATAAAACGATCGACGGCCTTGCCTACCAAGAAAGCGGCACTTTGGAAGTCGCCATTTACACAAAGTGGCTTCCTTTTGGGCGGAGATTGCTTAACGGCTGTTACTACATCGCCAATTTCTTCACGATGATCGGTCAGGCGTTTGCGATGATTTTCACCGGCAATTTCGGGGCCATCGGCTCGATTGTCGCGGCGGGATCGCAGATTAGCACTTTGACTTATGAAATCGGGGTGGCGAGGACTTTCTTCTTCTATGGCGGTTTCTTAGGTTTGAATCTCGCCATCTTCAATTTGCTTCCCTTTCCGGGGCTCGACGGCTACCAAATCTTAGTGGCTTTGGTGGAGAAGATCTTCCATAAGAAAATACCCCCGAAAGTTAAGAACGCCATCAGCTTAGTGGGGCTTGGTTTGCTGTTTGCCTTCTCCTTCATAATCATCGTTCGTGATATACTTAGACTGTTCTAGGTTTTTTATGTCTTCCGTCAGTCCGTCTTCGAAAATGATCCGCTATCTCCGTTCGATCGGAATCGAGGATTATTCGCGTTTTGATATGGATTTTGAATCCATTAAGCATGACGCCAAAGATGCTGAGCGCATCATCCTTTCCTTTAAAAAGGGCTATCCGTGGGACGAAGGGGCGCTGCATGATTTTTTGGCGGCCTTAGTCAACGTCCGTTACCCTTATGACATCCATTTTAGCTATGAGGAGGAGATCGCTTTTGAGGACGTCGATGCCCTCTTCCAAAATTGGTACATGCATAGTTATTCCTCTTTGCCGCCTTTTCAGCTTTTCCCTGGCGAGGGCGAGGTTATTTTCGCTTCCCACCCCGATTCGATGGAGGAGAAGGACGTAATAGCGGTGCTAGACGAATTTAAATCGCTGCTCGATTTGATTGATTACCCCTTTGCTATCGAAATAAGCAAAGAAGACAAAAAGGAAGAAATCCCTGCAAAAGCAAAGGATTTTAATGAAGCAAAAGCTTCGGAGGCGGATTCTTCGCCCGAAGAGGAGGACGAAGAGGAAAGCGACGACGAGGAGCGCTCAGAGGACGAACTTGAAGCCGAGGCGCGTCGCGCGAATATCGAGGAGGCGGAGCGAAGCTATATCGAAAGCCTCAAATTGCAACAAAAGGAACTAAATCGCCGCGAAGTCTACCGCAAAGGCAATTACGAGAAATTGGAACGCATCAAAGACGCTTTCAAGATTCGTAAGGGCAACGTGGAGATCGTTGGCGAAGTCGTAAGCATTAACACGAGACCGACTAAGACGGGGAGAACGCTTTCTACTTTCGTCATCGGCAAGGTGGGCGATGGCGCCATCAAAGTGCGCGCTTTCTCTTCCAAAAACGCCATCCCCGACGCATTGTTATCTTCGCTATACGAAGGACAATATCTCAATGTCCGCGGTGGTCTCGATACCGATGATAGGACCAATGAGCTTTGCGTGGTGGCGCATTATCTCGAAGAAGCCTCCGCGCCCCCTTTGCGAGAAGACCACGCCGAAAAGAAGAGGGTAGAGCTTCATCTCCATACCAAAATGAGCGCGATGGACGGTCTAGGTGAGATCTCCGATTATCTTAAGCTCGCCATCAATATGGGCATGAAGGCTTTGGCCATCACCGATCATGGCAACCTTCAATGCTTCCCCATCGCCGAAAGCGCGCTAAAGAAAATCAAAAGTAAGAAGCCCGAGACCGATTTCAAAATCATTTATGGCGTCGAATTCTACGCTTTCCACAAGCTGACGTATGTCTATAATCCGGCGGATATTGTTTTAAAATCAGCTAAATATTGCGTCTTCGACTTTGAGACGACGGGTTTAAGCTATCGTTTCGATCATCCGACCGAATTTGGCGGCGTCATCGTCGAAAACGGGATGATCGTCGATCGGTTTGATACCTTTATAAACGCCGGCGTTCATATCCCCGAGGCGATTCAAAGGAAGACGAAAATCACCGATGAGACGATTAAAGATGCTCCTAACGAAAAGGAAGCGCTCAAGAAAATCATGGACTTCATCGGCTCCGAGGACGTGATCTTAGTAAGCCATAACGCCCGTTTCGATATCGGCTTCCTTAATGCTATGCGACAACGGGAGGGGTTAC
>CAVKTU010000049.1:0-8749 GCA_963659395.1 Holdemanella sp.
ATATGGAATCATGAACAAGAACGTCGTCGGCAGCGACAGCGCTTTAGTCCATGAATTCCAACTTGGCACTTACGCTTTCGAGACCCTCTATAGCAAACGCGAAGGTTCAAAGGAAGACGCCTACCGTTTGACGCCGGGCTTGACGCAAGACGCCAAGAGCAATCCGACCAGCGTGACTTCCGAAGAAGTTGACGCCAATCAAACGATCACCGTCGGCGATGACGAGGAAACCGTTTACGAATTCTTCGTTAATGAAGGCGTCGGACAAATCCCGATGGGCGCCGCTCTCGCCTTGAAAGACACGGCCAAGACCACCCTTGACGACAGCAATACGCCTGTCAACGATTCCCAAGAGGCCTTCTACCCCCGCAACGTTATCTACAATAAATATTTCAATAAGCATAACGTCTGCGTCATCACCCCGAACGTGATCCCCTCTAACGCCGCCGTCAAGAAAGGCGTGAACGAAACATCGCCTTCTACCGATGACGGTTATCGCTATACTTGGCTTGATTCCGCTTCCAAGAGCGCTTCCAAGAGCGCCCTCGATGAGCTCAATGCCCTTTATAAGAACACCGGCGCGGGCGCTGGATACATCGATAACGATGACGATGCGAATAACGAAGCCTCCCTTTCCGTTGGCAAATACAGTTCGCAATTCGGTAACCTCCCCGGCTTCTCCGTCGACACCACCAACGTCGTCGAAGGCATCAATAGCGGCGAGAGCGAGAAGAATGCCCATAACGTCCTAACCGACAGCGAAGGCAATATCGTCTTAGCGGTGCGGGCTGGCTCGGGCAGCAGCTATCAAGGCATCCACTTCATCACCGTGGCCAGGAGCGCTTTAAACGAATTTGGCTATCATCAAAATAGCGATGGGCAATACGTCAATTACACCGAGGAAGAAGTCAAGAATTCCGACGGAACCTATAAAGTTAACAGCGCTTCCTTAAGCGACTATTACAGCAATTACGTTCCTGCCGCTAGCAAGACCGACAAAACATCGAAATATCCGACCTACGGAAGCGATGCTTCGGACCTCACCACTTTCATCAACTACAATAAAAACACCCAAAACGAATTCGTTGAACGCCGTGGCAAAATCGAGACGGCTATCACCAGCTATCTCAGCGATTTGAACACTTATGAATTCCAACGTCTCTTCGAAAACGGTTCCATCACCTTCGCTGATAAGAAATTAGAAGCGAACGTCAAAAATTACAGCGTCACCAAGCGCCAAAGCACGCAAGATGACTTATGGAACACTTGGAAGAACAACTGGAAGGAATACGCCGAACAGATCTTAGCCCAAGACGAAACCAGGGAATATGGCGCCGGGACCATCAAAGTAACCCTTTTGACGGAACTTTGCGTCATGGCCTTCGGAAACGCCAACGATTCTACTTCAGTCTACAGTTCCTTATTCAATGTCGGAGGTGCTTGCTATTATGCGAAAAAATAATTGGAAAAACATCCTTGCTCTGGGCTTAGTCTCGAGCGCTATGCTTTTGGCCGGGTGCGACAAAGTCGAGGCCAAACTCCCCACCGATAATCCTATCTTGGATTTCGGCACGGACGGGCAAACCATTTATAACAACACCGAGAAGCAAATTTACGAGGCCCTTGTCTCAAGCGGCGACACCAACAGCGAGAAAGTCCTTAGCAACGTCCTTTACATCTATTCGCAAAGCGTTTTCGGACCTTTCTTCGGCGATGACGGCCTAAAAGCGGTCGCCACTTCTGGCGACGATGCCAAAATCGACGCTTTCGCAGCCAAATACCCCGCTTACAAGGTGAAGAAAGACGACGGCAGCGTCGACACGGAAAATACACGTGCGCGCGTATTATCCTTTTATGATGATGTCCTCTACCGCATCAACGAAGTCTTCTTTGGCTATGTCAAGGACAGCTCCTATCAAGAAAGAAACCAATTCTTCGAGGAGAAATTCTACAAAGCCCAAATCAAGAATTATTACAAGCTTCCCACAACTATCGATTCCGGAAAGCCATATAAGGAAGAGGGCGTCTTAATCGATGGATCGGTGCGTCTCGATGAGACGGATGCTATTAGCGACGAAACCCTCAAGGCCTATTTCAAGGATATCTTCGCTGTTTATAGCGAATATATCGAGATAGCCGTCCTTCCGGATATCTATCGCAAAGAACTCACGGCCCAATATCTGCTCGACGAGAATTATTCGAGCACCGTGCGTAACGTCGCCGCTAGGAAAGTCGATTACATCACTTTGCCAGCCGATTCCAACAACAACGTCCGCAATTTGCTTAACGCTTACGACACCTTGGTGATCAAAGCCGACGGCGTGGCCGACGAACATAACCTCACCTATCTCGACGCCCTTTATAAAGGCGTTGACCAAAACCTTTATAGCGACGCTTTGGCCGTTTCTGTCTATAACAAAGCCAACTGGAAGCTCAATAGCATCGACCTCGATGGCGATGGCAACCCCGATTATCAGTATTACGAGGAATCGCAATTCGGCGATATCTGCGAGAAATACAAAGTAATCTTGGAAGCCGAAGACCGCTATGACCCCAATTTCGAGACGCAATGGAATAGCTTCACTTCCAATGGCACCTATAGCCCCGCCACCGGATTTGAGATCAAGCGCCGCGAATTGCTAGCCAAGAACGAAACCACTTATGGCTGGTATACGCCTGGTGGATTAAGCTCTTTGCCCGAAAGCCTCCGCAACCGCATCTTCAAAACCCAAGTCGCTAACGAAATGGGTAGCGAAGCGGCGACCGCCAAATACAACTACCTTCAAAAGGAAAGCGGCCACTATTACCTCATCCCGAAAGACGCGATGACTAGCGACACCCATCCATACATCGTCAAGGACGGCTCCAATTTCACCATCGTGGAAGTCAAAGAAGCCGTTAAGAGCAGCAAGCTCGATAGCAGCAAAGACGATTTCTATGGCGTGGACGCCGCCTATAGGATCGCTCATAAAATCGCTTATAGCCTTTCTTCGAGCGATACTTGGGTGAAAGCGGCCAAAGGATATTACGTCGAGAAGATGGCCATCATCTATCACGATGAATACGTTCTTGATTATTTCAAGACGACCTTCCCCGACCTCTTCGATTAATCTTCGCCATAAGCCAGCCAGCCAAACGGCTGGCTTTTTCTTTTGGCTAATCCTCTTTTCCCAAGAAGCCTATAATAAAAGCAAAGGAGCAAGACGATGAAAGATATCTTCTGCCGCATTATCGATGGCGAAATCCCTAGCAGCAAAGTCTATGAAGACGATGAGGTTCTAGCCATTTTAGACATTTCCCAAACTACCAAAGGACACACTTTGGTGATTCCTAAAAAGCATTACCAAGATTTTTTATCGACGCCAAAGGAGGTCATGCATAAGGTTTTTGACGTCGCGCAACGCATTGGGCAGGCTGAAATTGCCGTCTTAGGAGCCAAAGGAGTCAATATCCTTACCAATGTCGGAGAATGCGCCGGCCAAAGCGTGCCCCACTTCCACGTCCACGTCATTCCCCGTTATGTCGGCGGAGCGGGCGGCTTCCAAATCACCATGGACGCACAAGACACTTCGAAAATGAACCTGCCGATGCTAGCCGATTCCATCAAAAAGGAATTGGACAAATAATCACTTCTTCTTGTAGATAGGCGAATATAAGCAAGTGTCGTTTAAAGCAAAGATCCTCGACGTCCATTCGCCGGGCGCCACGTTTTCTAACGATTTGTCGATGAGAGCCATTTTGGCATCGAAATCATCGATCATCGAAAGAGCATAGGCTTCTAAAGTCATCGGATATAAAGGAGAGCCATATTCAGGGCAGCCATGGTGCGTTAGGACCATATGCTCAAGAAGCATCGGGATCTCGCTTTCCTCATCGTTTTGGTTCATCATGCCAAGCTCTTTAGCGGCCATGCGGATTTCCCCTTGCATGATGGATATATGCCCAAGCAATTTGCCTTCCGTCGTATAAGTGGTAGCCACTGGACCGCTCATTTCAATCGTTTTGCCGATATCATGAAGCAAGGTGCCGGCGATTAGGATATCGCGGTCGAGGTGCTTATATAGGCGGCATAGGGCTTCGGCCATATCGGCCATCGAAAGGCTATGGAAGAGAAGGCCGTGAAGGAAATTATGATGGTTTCGCGTCGCGGCGGGATAGTCGAGGTAGCGTTTCTTGAATTTATCGATGAGATATTCCGTGATTTTCTTGATTTCCGGATTTTGAATGGAAGCGATATAGAAATCGAGTTTTTTGGAAAGATCGTCGAAAGAAACGGGGGCTTCGGGCACGAAACGGGAAACATCCATTCGAGAACGGTCGATTTTCTCGCCGGAGATGATCTTCATCTGCAATGCGCCGTTATACGCGAGCACCTCACCTTGGACGGAAACAATGTTACCAGGAGCGAAAATGTCGTAATCATCAACATAAACATCCCATTTTTTGGCGGGGATTTCTCCGCTTTTGTCTTGCAAGGTGATATTCAGGTAATTCTTGCCTTTGGTGTTCACGCATTTGTTGCAACTAGCTACCAGGTATTGGGAGAAGACTTGGCTGCCGTCCATTAAATCCTTAATCAGATCCATTCTCATATTCCTCCATTATTTGATTGATCGCATAATTGCCATATCCTTTGCGCATCAACGCGGAACGCACCTTCAAGAGCAATTCGCGACCATTATACTTTCTTTCGTATAAGCGAAAACATTTCCGGGCGTCTTTTTTGATTAAATTGCTTTCTTCGCTTAAATCCATTAAACGTAATTTCCCTAACGCTTCTTTGACCTCATTTTCGCAAAATCCTCGGCGAATCAAAGCCATTTTTATTTTTTCTTTCTTCGCTTTATAAGGCAAAGCGGCATATCTTTTTTCATAAAGCGGCACTAAGGAAGAGGCCGAGACCCTTTCTAAGTCTTCGATATTCGCTTCCGCTAAAGTTTGCTTGGAAACGCGCTTAAGATTAAGCAATTCGTATTTAATTCTCTCTTCGCCATAGCCATGAAATAATTTGTCTTGGAAATAATTGACGATGAATTCCTCTTCGTCGAGCATCCCCTCTTTTTCTAATCGCTCATAAACGGCGTAAGCGTATTTCTCATCCTTCTCGAAAAGCTTCTCTTTGATCTCATAAGAAGAATGGGTGTGCTTCAAGGCTAAGCGCTTGCCGTATTGATATAAAGCGTCCGTCTTAGCTTCGCAAAGGATTACGTAATATTCCTTATTGGGCACTTCTTTACCCGCATAAAGGAAATGGCTGGTGAAGATATCACTAGAAACATCGATGGGGCCGTCAGGAAAAACCAGCCGAATCTTCTTGTTCTTTAACGGCGACACATTAAGAATCTTCTTACCAGTTTTTGCGGATGGCACGTCGATAAACCTCCATAATGCTTTGATAGAATTGTTCGAGGCTATAAGGGCCTAGGCCGTCATTTGCCTTTTGAATGATAGAGAGGCGTTTTTGCTCATCTAAATCCATGATGCGATGAACTTTGTCGGCGAAATCGTTTTCGTCGATAAAGAAGAAGCCGTTCTCATTATCATGAATCGTGCCTAGCAGCGAATCATCATAACGGGCCAATAACGGCACGCCGGCGGCCATGGCCTCCATGAAAGTAAGCCCCTGCGTTTCGGTGATAGAAGCCGAGACGAAGAGATTACCAAGATGGTAATAAAGAGGGACCTTGGCGGGCAAAACAGGGCCTAAAAAGCGAACATTCTCCTCGATTCCTAACTCCATGGACAACTTCTTTAGCTCATCAAGCGCTGGCCCTCCCCCCACAATAACAAATAGGGTCTTTTTCGCGGGTTTGGTCCGCAAAAAATTACGATATCCGGCCAAACACAAATCGATGCTCTTTTCCTTAGCCACCCTTCCCAAGGACAAAATGACATAAGAATCCGAAGGTATGTTGAAATCTTTTTTGATTTGGTTAAGCGCTATATGATCGACCGCCTTGGGAGAAAAAGCCTCGAAGTCGATGCCGGTAGGAATGACGTTGATATAGGTATCAACCCCTATTGAGCGCATGTATTCCTTGGTTTTGATGCTGGGCGTGATGAATTCATCGATATGAGAAGCGGTATAACGGACATAGCTGCGGATGATTCCTCTGGCCACCCGATCAAAATGGCCATGGGTGACATAATAGGTGTAATCCTCCAGATCGCTATGGAAGGTATATACCGTCGGCAATTTCATGCGGTTAGCCAAAATATCGCCGAATTTGCCCACCCCCCAATCGGCTTGGATATGGAAGAGATCGGGATGGAAATCCTCAATCAGCCGCGCAGCCCCTTTGTTATAAATGTAAGCCAAGCGATAATCATAAAGCCATTTTAGCTTAATTCCGGGGATACGAATGACGTTCTTATGCTTCGATAATTCGTTGCCGTATATGTTCGTGGTGACAACCAATACCTCTTCCCCATGCTCTTCCAAAGTGCGTGCCAAATTAAAACAAGAGGTGGCCACGCCGTTTATCTCTGGCGGATAGGTATCGGTGAAGATGACGATTCGCATATATCCTCCTAAAGCTAGTCAAAGAGATTGGCTTTCCCTTTCCCTTTGCCCCGCTTATGGCTTATTTTAGCCCTTTTGGAGAAATGGGTGCCAACATAGCCATCCCCCGTCATATACCCCCAACCTTTGGTGGATTGAATAAGGCGTCTTCTAATCGTTTTTCGCGATAATTGCTTCGTCTCATAAAGGGTGTCGAAATTCATTTTGCTGGTATCGAAATGAGCCAATTGCAAATCGATGAAGGTTTGTCGGGAGGTGTAATGGAAAATCTCCCGTTGGCGGGAATGGTATAGGGAAGCGACGATGCCAGAAATGATAAGAACCAAATAGAAAGTGACGAAACGCCATAACAATTGAGTGGCCATCATATTAGCGGAAGCGCTGCGGACCATGCTTAAGCCATCGGGTCCGACGGCATAAGTCTCTACGAAGAAATCATTGAACATGGCCGCATAAAAGAGCTCGGAAATGCCTGCCGCGCCAGGGATTGGAACAAGCCCCGTCACCATTTGATGGAAAGAGCTACGGAAACAGGCGTCGATCATCCTGACGAAAGAAAAGCCTTCCGTAGCGCCATAGGCGTGCAAAGCCATCCCGGCGAAATAAGGAACCGAGAAACGTAAGGCCAACATAAACATGAACAGCACGAAAATCAGAATCGTCACCGGCACATTGGCTTGCAAACGGCGAAGCTCCACTTTGAAGTTCTCTACTTGTATACGAAGATTCTCCCTAGTCCGATCGGGATCCTTAAGCAACCGTATCTTCCCTAAAAACCCCACGAAACGGCCTAAAATGAAATTATGGAAGCGATGGGAATAGGACATTAAGAGCAATAAGCCGATAAGAGAGACGTTTAGAATGAAGCCCAGGATAATCAAAGGCAGCAGAGGAATCTCGCCATTCCACCCGAAAAGAGAGAAATTCGGGATGCGGAAAGAGGTGATCGACATGATTGTCTGCCATTCGAAAATCAAAGCGAGGATATCGAAAAGGATGAGAGCGCTCTGATAGAGGATGAACCACATCACCATGATGCTGGCGGCATTAGAGACTTCCACGCCCTGCTTCTTGAGGGTATAAACCTGCATGAACTGCCCGCCTGAAGCACTGGGCGTGACATTGTTATAGAAAGCACCGATCAAAGAATTGGCCACGCCTTGATGGAGATAATAACGGCGGGTGTATAAACGGCAGAACACCTGAATAACGAGCCCATCGACGAAGAAAGAGGCGAAATAGACGGCCGTCATGATGAGAAGATATATCGGATCGCTATTGATTAAGGCGTCATAAATGGTATTAAAGCCTAATCCCAAATCGCCATCGCCGGCGCCGTAAAAAGAAAACAGCAAAGAGCCAATCGTCATCACGACGACGATGATGAACATGATCAAAGAGGATTTGCTCTTCTTTTTTTCGCCCGTTTCTGGCAAGAATTCATCCTGGTTTTTCTTCTTTTTGGCCATAATCAAAAATAGACGACGTCTATTTTAGCAAAATTGGTGGCATATGTGCACTTTAGCGCGTTCCTTGAATAGTAATCGACAAAAGGGTGTAAGGACAGTTGAAGCGAAAAGGGACATAAAAACTTTCCCCTAAGCCATTGGAGATGATGAGCCTTTTGCCTCCCTCTAGATACGTTCCTCTTTCGTATTTGGTCCAAGGCCAAGAAAGCAAGGGATAGCCGAAAATATCGATTTGACCGGCATGGGTATGCCCCGACAAAGTCAAGTCAAAGCCTTTTTGTTTGGCCACTTCGAAAAAAGATGGCTGATGGGAAAGAAGCAGATTGAAATTCTTTTGGTCCAAATCCATGGCCTTGGCCTGTTTGTTAATGGCGCTTCCTTCGACCAACCCCGTTTTGTCTTTTTCATCGAGTCCAGGATCTCGAAATCCAAAAATCTGCAGCGAAACCCCATTGTTTTCCGCTAATAAGGCGTTATTTGCTTCAGGCTCCAATATCTTGATACCATATTTCTCATATATCGCATAGGAGGCATTACGAATTTCTTCCGAGGCATCCTCTTCGTGATTGCCGCTCACAAAGAAAGTGGGATAAGCCTTCTCCTTAAGGAAAGAAGCCAAAGATTCCAAGACAGATAGATTGTTGGCGTTGGTATGGCTATCGACCATATCGCCCGTCATCATCACGGCGTCGGGACGCTCTTTCTCGATCGCTTCTTGTAATGATTCGTTTTGATAGGTCAGACCATGGTTATGATA
>CAVKTU010000050.1:0-1464 GCA_963659395.1 Holdemanella sp.
GGCACGACGTCGGTCCGCACCCTCGAAAGCGTCTACGCCCGTTATGGTGCTTTCAAAGGGGTCCATGAGGCCACGAGGCTTTTCATTGAGCCAGGCTATCGCTACCAGGCTATCGACGCCATGATCACCAATTTCCATTTGCCTAAAAGCACTTTGATTGAATTGGTGTCTGCCTTCATGGGCAGGACATTCACTTTGTCGTGTTACGAAAGGGCCGTCCAAGAACGTTATCGTTTCTTCTCTTTTGGCGACGCCATGTTCATTTATGGCTCCTATGATTATTCGAAGGCCAATGAATAACGACCGTCCGAAAATCAATTATTATGAGCGAGGCGAGGAGATTTTATCCTCGTTAGATCCCTCGAAAGGCAAGCCGCGTTTGTTGTTGCACGCCTGTTGCGGCCCTTGCTCTTGTTTTCCTTTAACGTATTTGTGCCCCCGCTTCGACGTGACGATTTATTACAACAACAGCAACATCTATCCGTCTAGCGAATTTCATAAGCGGTTAAATACGCTTAAGGAATTGCTCGCCAAGCTTAAGGAGGAACATGGCTTTGCCGTCGATTTGATCGTCCCGCCATACGATAACGACGCCTATAATGTCGCCCTTAAGCCGTATGGGGATACCCCCGAAAGAGGCGAGAGGTGCCTTTTCTGCTATGAGAAGAGAATGGCGGAAGCCTACGATTTTGCGGAAAAGGAGGGCTTTGATTTCTTTTGCACGGTCATGACGATCTCCCGTCAAAAGGACAGCCAGATCCTTAATGCCATTGGCACCAAATTAGAGAAGCAGCACCCAACTTGCCGTTATTTCTATAGCGATTTTAAGAAAAAAGACGGTGCTTTGAAAGGACGGGAGATCCGCCAACGATACAATTTATACAACCAGCTTTATTGCGGTTGCGTCTATAGCTATGCCGAGATGCTAGAACGGCAAAAAGTCAAAGAAAACTAACCTCAAAAACCTTCAAAAAAAGAAGAAGAATAAAGGCGATTTTTGTGCATGGTGCACAAAAAATTTTCGTTTTTAGACGGGGCAAATCGCAAAAAACTAGCAAATCTCCCGCATTTTTCAGAACATCGGATTCCATCGGATTTTTTGCGATAAAAAAGTGTTGACGTCGTGCGGGCGTAGGGGTATATTTTTCAACGCTGGCGCAAGTGTAGATGTGCGATGTTGCTGACACGCCGAGAAGCGTTGCCAAGTATTCCCGGCTTAGTCAGGGAACTCGCATGGAGCTTACGAAAGCAAGCCTGAAGAAATCTAAAGGAGGAAAATTCATGGCGAAACAAAAAGTCCTGCGTATTCGCTTGCAGGCCTACGATCACAAGATCCTCGACCACACAGTCGAAAAGATCATCGACGTAGCCAAAAAGACCAATGCCGGCGTCATTGGCCCTGTCCCTCTCCCCACCGAGAAGCAGGTCTACACGATCTTACGCGCCACCCTCAAGCAGAAGGAC
>CAVKTU010000050.1:1474-8681 GCA_963659395.1 Holdemanella sp.
ATCTTACGCGCTACCTTCAAGTACAAGGACAGCCGCGAGCAATTCGAGATCCGTACGCACAAGAGGTTGCTTGACATCACCAACCCAACCAAAGAAACCGTCGAAGCCATCCGCAAACTGGACCTTCCTAGCGGGGTCGACATCGATGTCACTGCGAAGTAATTAAGGAGAATCCATCATGAAATCCATAATCGGAAGAAAAATGGGGATGACCGAAGTCTTCGCCGCTGACGGAACGATGTATCCCGTCACCGTCATCGAGGTCCTTCCTAACACCGTCGTCCAAAAGAAAACCAAAGAGAAGGACGGCTATGAAGCCTTGCAAATCGGCTATGAAGACATTAAGGAATCCCGCTTGAACAAGTGCGAGCTTGCGCACTTCAAGAAAGCAGGCGTCGCCCCCAAAGCTCACTTATTCGAGCTTAAAGGCGATGAAATCTATAGCAAGAACGTGGGCGAGACGCTCACGTGCGACCTATTCAAAGCAGGTGACGTCGTCGACGTCATCGGCACCACCAAAGGCCACGGTTACACTGGCACCATTAAGAAATATGGCAACCACATCGGCCCGAAGGCCCATGGTTCCGGCTATCACCGCCAAATCGGCTCGTTAGCCAATAACGGCCGTGACAACAACCGCGTTATCCCTGGCAAGACGATGTCTGGCCATTGGGGGCCGGAACAAGCCACGATTCAAAACGTCACCGTCATCGAATCGAACCCAGAAAAGGGATATATCCTAGTCAAAGGCGGCGTCCCTGGCACCAAGAAATCGATCGTCATGATCCGCAGCGCCATCCTCGCCCAATTTGGCAAACCGGAGGTCAAACCCCTCCACGTCGTTAGCAAGAAAGGAGAATAACAACCATGGCAGAGAAACAAATCACCTTGCCAGTCGTTAATCTCGCTGGCGAGAAAGTCGGAGACGTCAAACTTGATCCCTCCGTCTTCGGCATCACCGATGCCAATGAGCAAGTCGTCCATGACGCCGTCGTGGCCTACATGGCCAACGCCCGTCAAGCGACGGCCAAAACGAAGAAACGCCACGAAGTGAGCGGTGGTGGCAAAAAGCCCTGGAGACAAAAAGGAACCGGGCGCGCTCGCGCAGGAAGCTCCCGTAGCCCCTTATGGGTTGGCGGTGGCAAAGTCTTCGGACCCGATGGCAACCAAAATTATAAAGTCAGCCAAAATAAGAAAGCGCACGCTTTGGCCTTGAAGACCGTCCTCTCGCAAAAAGTCAAAGACGGGCTCATCGTCGTCGATAGCTTAGCTCTCAAAGAGACGAGCACCAAAGCCTTCGCCGCCGATCTCCTCGCCATCAAGGCCGCTGATAAAGCGTTAGTGGTGGGTAACGACGAGAATTTGGTCAAGAGCGCGAGAAACATCGACAAGGTCGTCGTCCGCGATGTGAAGAACATCAGCGTCTACGATATCCTCAACAACAAATCGCTCGTCATCAGCAAAGATGACGTCAAAACTTTGGAAGGAGGCCTTAAATAATGGCAGAAGAAAAGCAAGAAGTGGTCGCCGAAGAAAAGCCGGCCCCCAAAGCCAAAAAGACCACCAAGAAAGCCGCCGTCAAAGCGGAAGTCGTCGAAGAGAAGAAAGCCCAAGCCTTCGCTAAGCCGGTGAAACACGATTACGACGTGATCATCGAGCCGCTTATCACCGAAAAGAGCATGGCTCTCCTCCAAAACAACAACAAGGTGACGGTCAAAGTCGCTTCGAGCGCCAACAAGACCGAAATCAAAGAGAGCTTCCAACGCCTTTTCCAAGTTGCTGTCACCGATATCAAAATCGTGAACGTCCTAGCCAAGAGCAAATCGCGCGGCGGACGTTACCAAGGCCACGTCAGTGGCTTCAAGAAGGCGGTCGTCTCCGTTGCCAAAGACGGGGCCATCGACCTCTTCAAGGAGTAAGGAAACACTCATAGGCAATCGCTTATAAAGAATCCACTATAGGAGAAAAGAAATGGCAATCAAAACCTACAAGCCGTATACGAAGAGCCGCCGCCAAATGCAAACGCTCTCGTACGCGGACATCACCAAAGCCACTCCTGAAAAATCATTGCTCGACACGAAGAAACATTCGGGTGGGCGCAACAATCAAGGAGTCATCACCTGCCGTCACATCGGCGGTGGCAACAAAAACCGTTATCGTATCATCGACTTCCGTCGCAACAAGGATGATATCCCGGCGACCGTCAAAGCGATCGAATACGATCCTAACCGTACCGCCTTCATCGCTCTCTTGGCTTACGCCGACGGCGAAAAGCGTTACATCATCCGTCCGAAGGATCTCAATGTCGGCGACAAGGTCATCAGCGGCAAAACCACCGATATCAAAGTCGGCAATAACTGCCCGTTATCGAACATCCCCGATGGTACCTTCATCCATAACGTCGAATTGCAACCCGGCAAAGGCGGACAAATGTGCCGCGCGGCCGGCACGAGCGCTCAGGTGCTCGGCGCTGATGGAGCCTACACGATCATCCGTTTGGCTTCTAGCGAAGTTCGCAAAGTCCTCTCCGTCTGCCGTGCCACTATTGGCCAAGTCGGTAACGAAGATTGGAACCTGGTAAACGTCGGCAAAGCTGGCAAAACCCGTCATCTCGGCGTTCGCCCAACTGTTCGCGGCTTCGTTATGAACCCTTGCGATCACCCTCATGGTGGTGGTGAAGGTAAGTGCCCTGTCGGACGCGATGCGCCACGTACCCCATGGGGCAAGAAAGCGATGGGTGTTAAGACCCGCCGCGTCAAGAAGAATTCTACGCGCCTAATCATGCGCCGTAAGAATGATAAATAAGGAAAGGAGATCGAACAATGTCACGTTCTTCCAAAAAAGGGCCGTTCGTTGATGAATACCTTCTCAAAAAGGTTGAGGCTCTCCAAAAATCAGGAAAGAAAGAGGTCATCAAGACCTGGTCTCGTCGCTCGACCATCTATCCTGCCTTCGTCGAGCAGACCTTCGCCGTCTATAACGGCAAAGAGCATATCACCGTCTATGTGACGGAGGATATGGTCGGCCATAAACTTGGCGAATTCGCCCCGACCCGCACCTTCAGCGGACACCATGGCAACAACCTTGGTGACCAAGCTGCGTCGGGTAAGAAATAAGGAGTTAACTCATGGCAGAAACAAAAAAGAAAGCCGTAGCCAAAGAAACCGCCCCAAAAGCGGAAAAGAAGGCTGCTAGCAAAGCTCCGAAAGCCACCAAGAAAGAAGTGGAAAAGAAAGAGGCTCCGAAAGCCGAGGTCAAACCGGCTAAGGAAAGCAAGAAAGCCAAGGAAGCTCCGAAAGCGGAGAAGCCTGTGGTCACGGAAGCCCACGCCTATTCCAAAGACGTGCGCGTCACCCCTCGTAAAGTTCGTTTGGTCCTTGACCTCGTTCGCGGCAAAGACGTCGACGAGGCCCTAGCGATTCTCAAAAACGTCAATCGCGCCGCCAGCACGCCGGTGAGCAAAATCATCAAAAGCGCCGCCGCCAACGCGACCAACAACTTCGGCATGGATGCTTCGAAACTCTACGTTGCGATGATCCAAGCCAGCGATGGCATCCGCATGAAACGCTTCGAGCCACGCGCCAAAGGCAGCTCCTCACCGATCGTGAAGAGAACCGCCAACATCAGCGTGACCGTCAAGGAAAGGAAATAGGAGGACAAACTAATGGGACAAAAAGTTAACGCCGTCGGTCTCCGTATCGGTATCAACCGCGGCTGGGAAGCCAATTGGTTTGCTTCCAAAAAGGATTATCCGGTCTTCTTGGGCGAAGACATCGCCATTCGCAAATACTTAGAGCCAGCGCTCAAAGATGCGATGGTTAGCCATATCGATATCGCCCGCACCAAGAGCGATAAGGATAGCAAAGTGCGCATCCAAGCCTACGTCGCCCGTCCAGGCATCGTCATCGGCCAAGATGGCGCCAATATTGCCAAAATCCAAAAAGGCCTCGACAAAATCGTCAAAACAGGCAAAGCCCACATCGATATCATCGAGGTTAAGAACCCCGACGTCGATGCCACGCTCATCGCTCGTTGGATCGCTTCGGAATTAGAGAATCGTCAAAGCTTCCGCAGCACCCAAAAGAAAGCCATCCAAAGGATGCGTAAAGCCGGCGCCTTAGGCTGCCGTACCCAATGCCAAGGACGTCTTGGCGGCGCGGAAATCGCTCGTCGCGAAGGTTATAAAGAGGGCGTTGTGCCACTCGAGACCCTCCGCGCCGACATCGACTTCGCCGCGGTCTCCGCTGCGACTAGCTATGGCCGTATCGGCGTGAAGGTCTGGTGCTGCCGCGAAGCGCACAAAGAAAAGCAAGAAGCTAACAAAGCTGCTAAGGATATGCAAGGAGGCGCTAACAATGCTACAACCAAAACGCGTTAAATACCGCCGTCCCCACGGACTCCGTTATGAGGGAAAGGCCACCAAAGGCAACAACGTTGACTTCGGCGAATACGGCCTCGTTGCTCTCGAAGGCGGTTATATCAACGACCACCAAATCGAAAGCGCTCGTATCGTCTTAGCCAGATATACTGATCGTTTGGGAAAAATCTGGATTCGCATCTTTCCACACTTAGCCAAAACCAAAAAGCCGGCTGAAGTTCGTATGGGAAGCGGCAAAGGCTCTCCGGAAGGGTGGGTCGCCGTCGTCAAAAAAGGCCGCATGATCTTCGAGATCGGCGGCGTCGATGAGAAAATCGCCATGGAAGCCCTCCATCAAGCCGGCTTCAAACTCCCGATTCTCACCAAAGTCGTCAAACGCACCAAAGCGCTCTCGGAATCCGAGAAGCTCAAGATGGAAGAGCAACACGCCTCCAGCCTTGAGGCCATCGAGGAAGAGGATGCGCAAGTGATCGAAACCGTCTCGGATACGGGTAACGATACTCCCGCCCCCGAAGGCGAAGATAAGAAAGGGGAATAACCGCTATGGATATCAAAGAATTCAGGGCCCTGTCCCCGAAGGAGCTTGACGAAAAGCTCGCCTCGCTCCGCCAGCGCCAATTCGAGCTCTCCCGCAAAAGAGCCGTCGGCGCCCTCGAACATCCCGATGAAATCGCCTATGTTCGTAAAGACATTGCCAAGGCCGAAACCGTGAAGCGCGAGCGCGAGCTCCAAATCAAGGTTCCGAAAGGCAAATAAAGAAAGGAGATCAGCATGGAACGCAATAACAGAAGCACTTTCCAGGGAATCGTGACCGGCACGAAAATGGACAAGACCATCATCGTCACCGTCTCGACCAAACGTAACGATCCCCTTTATGCGAAACGCGTTGGCTATAGCAAAAAATACTATGCCCACGATGAAAAACACGAAGCCAAGGAAGGGGACACCGTCACCATCATGGCTTGCCGTCCTATCAGCAAAACCAAGCGTTGGCGTTTGGTGAGCGTCGATAAGAAGGCCATCGTCGAAAAGAAAGCCGAGGAAGTGGAAGCCACTCTCGAGGCAGCAGAAGGCAGCGCCGAACTTGTTTCCCCCAAGGAAGAAGTCAAGGAAGAAGCGCCCTCCAAGGAGTAATGACCTATGGTGCAAAACGAAACCAATCTCATCGTCGCCGATAATAGCGGCGCCCGTCTCGTCCGCGTCTTCCGCCAATTCGGCGGTGATCGCAAAAAGGTCTCAACGCTTGGCGATATCGTCATGTGCGCCGTCAAATCGGCCACCCCAAACGGCAAAATCAAAAAAGGCCAAGTGGTCAAAGGCGTCATCGTCCGCGTTAAGCGCCCCGTCATCCGCAAAGATGGCTCATCCATTTGCTTCGACGATAACGCCGTCGTGCTCGTCGATGCCGACGGAAATCCGCTTGGCACCCGCGTCTTCGGGCCAGTGGCACGCGAATTACGCGACAAAGGCTATATGAAAATCATTTCTTTGGCCATGGAAGTTCTATAAGGAGAAAGATCACTATGAATATCAAAAAAGGTGATAAGGTGATCGTCCTCTCGGGTGATGACAAAGGCAAGGAAGGGCTCGTTCAAAGAGTCTATCCGAAGCTCAATAAAGTCGTCGTTGAGGGCGTGAACGTCCACAAGAAACATAAGAAACCGACGCAAGCGACTCCCGAAGGATCGATTCTCGACATCTATGTCCCCATCGACGCTTCGAAGGTAGCCCTCATTGATCCGAAGACCAAGAAGGCGACGAGAGTCCATCACAAAGTGGTTAACGGAAAGAAAATCCGCGTTGGCAAATCGGGCGAATCGCTCGAGAAGAAGTAAGGGAGGATAAACAATGGCTGAAACAAAAAAGACTGCCGCGAAGGCCGCCCCGAAAGCTGCCACCGCGAAAAAAGCGACCGCGAAGGCCCCGGTGAAAGAAACCGCTCCGAAGGCGGAGAAGGCTAAAGAAGCCGCCCCGAAAGCGGACAAATCCAAGGCCGCTCCCAAAGAGAAGGCCTATGCGACCCGCTTAGCGAAACAGTACAGAGAAGAAGTGGTGCCCGCTCTCGTTAAGAAATTCGGTTACACCACCCCGATGCAAGCGCCGCGCTTCGAGAAAATCGTCATCAACATCGGCGTTGGCGATGCGACGCAAAACGCCAAAGCTCTCGAAGACAGCGTCAACGAACTCGCCACCATCACCGGGCAACACCCCGTGGTCACCAAGGCGAAGAAATCCATCGCCACCTTCAAACTTCGCGAAGGCCAAGCGATCGGATGCAAAGTCACCCTCCGCGGAACGCGCATGTACGAATTCTACGATAAACTCGTCAGCATCGCCCTTCCCCGCGTTCGTGACTTCCGCGGCGTTTCCAAAAACGCCTTCGACGGCCATGGCAATTACACCCTCGGCGTCAAAGAGCAATTGATCTTCCCGGAAATCGATTACGATAAGATCTCGAAGATCCGCGGTATGGATATCGTCATCGTCACGACATCGAAGACCGACGAAGAATGCTTAGAGCTTCTCACATTGATGGGAATGCCCTTCCGGAGGTAAGAAAATGGCTAAGAAAAGTTTAATCGTCAAAGCAAGCCGCCCGCAAAAATTCTCAACCCGCGTTTATACGCGTTGCCAACGTTGCGGTCGTCCTCACGGCGTCATCCGCAAATTCGGATTATGCCGTATCTGCCTTCGCGAAATGGCCTACAAAGGCGAAATCCCAGGCATGAAAAAAGCCTCTTGGTAATAAGGAAAGGAGAAAAAGAACATGAATATGGATCCGATTGCCGATATGCTCACCCGCATCCGCAACGCGAATGCCCTCCATTA
>CAVKTU010000051.1:0-8654 GCA_963659395.1 Holdemanella sp.
TCGTCGACGAAATAGAAAACTGCTTTCAGAAGAATCTAGGATTCAATCTCTTGTTCTTGTTCAATGACGGCAAAATCAATTCCAAAGGCGCTCAACTAATCTTCAGCACTCATTATGTGGAAATATTAGATTATTTGAACAGGCGAGATAATATTTTCATTACGCATAAACATAACGGCAAGATTTTGGCCAATAATCTCTACTCCGATTACAAAGTCAGAACGGAATTATTAAAGAGCAAACAATTTGATAACAACGTGTTCAATACGTCACTAAACTACAAGCAAGTCTTAGAGGTCAGGAGAAATTTGTTAAGTGAACTACATATTAATAATGACTGAAGGTTCGGATGAACTTGCGTTCGTAAACGTTCTTCTAAGCAAAGGGATTTTGAAATTCAAAAGAGAAGAACTGTTGATGGAGGATGTTTATCACGCCAGGCAGATCACGGGAGAACTTGTAGGTTATATCCAATTGTTACCTAACGAAGATACTGTTAGCGTTTACCGAATAGGTGATAAGCTAACTGACGAATTAACCATTCCCAAAAGCGTTCTCCCATCAAAAATATCCGGCAAGTATGATGTTTCCACAACGCCAGAATTCGAAATTCTTTTCATATTGAACGAAGGGTTATATGACGAATATCTAAAAACAAAATCCTGTAAAAAACCTAGCGCGTTTTATAAGGAGCACACCAAGAAATATAAAAAGCAATCTTCGTTTGTTACGGAATATTTCGAGGGCATGACTAACGAGAGCATCGTTTCGCTTATTAAGCTTTACGTGAAAAAACATGGGCATTCTCACAAGAAAAACCAATTGAGCTTAGAAGAAATAATCGTTCGAAATTTCTGAAGAAAGGATGAATCGCTAGGTTAGGCTAGCACTGTCGATAAATTGTGCATATCGAAAAATCAGGCGGCTTTGGCCACGGAATTCTCGAGGAAATCTTTAGGGGTTTCCTCTAAAGTTACCCTTCGAATTTGTCAATGAGAGTGCCGAAATCTCTAATTGGGACTGCCGATAGGCATATCGTTTGTCTTATAATGACAACAAGACCAAATGCTATCCCCTAATGATACCTCTGCCCGCTATAGCGGCATCCTTCTTCCCGTCGCTTCCCTCCCTTCCCCTTATGGGGTAGGTGGCTTTGGGAAGAGCAGCTATCGCTATATCGACACGCTGGCCTCTAACGGCTTTTCCTTATGGCAGATATTGCCCCTTAATCCTTTAGGGTATGGCCATTCGCCATACCAACCCCTTTCTAGTTATGCGATCGATGAGGTCTATACCGACCTCGATGACCTTAAAAGAAGGGGGTTCTTAACGAATATCCCATCCTTCCCTTCTGGCAAGCGGATCGATTATGAGGGGGCGCGCGAAGCCTTCGCCCCTCTTTTGAAAGAAGCTTATGGTAACGCCAAGAAGAAGGAGAAGGATAATATCATCGCCTTCATGACGACCCATCCTTGGGTAAAGGAATGGGCCATCTATTCCTATAACAAGAAAAGGAATGCCCTTAAAGGGTGGAACGAATGGGAAAAGGTCAAGGATTTCGATGAACTTAGCCCTGATGAATTGGACGAATATTATTACGAGATATGGGTGCAGATGAACCTCTATCGGGAATGGAAGGCCCTTAAGGCTTACGCCAACCGCAAAGGGATCAGGATCATTGGCGATTTGCCTTTCTATATCGGTTACGATTCCGCGGACGTTTACGCCCATCAGGAGATGTTCGAGATTGACCAAACCAGCAAAGAACCTCTTTGGGTGGCGGGGGTGCCCCCCGACTATTTTAGCGAGGATGGCCAACGCTGGGGCAATCCGATATATAAATGGGATCTGTTAGAGAAAAACGGTTTTTCCTTCTTGCTTGACCGCTTCAAAGGCAGCGCGGAATTATACGACATCATCCGCATCGACCATTTCCGCGCGTTCGATACCTATTGGCGGATCCCCGCCTCGTCACTCACCGCCAAGGAAGGGGAGTGGGTGGAGGCGCCAGGTTACCGATTCTTCGACGCCCTTAATCACGAAAGAATCCCCTTCCACATCATCGCCGAGGATTTAGGGGACCTTCGTCCTGAGGTATTAACCCTTCGCGATCATTTCTCCTTCCCGGGGATGGAGGTCATCGAATTCGATTTTCTTGATGTCATAGTCAAAGGGATCCGCAGGGGTTTTGATAAGGAAAATTCCGTTATCTATACGGGAACCCATGATAACGACACCTTAAGGGCTTATCTCAATGAACTTAGTAAGGCAGAGCAGGATAAATGGGAATACGCCTTAGCCAAACGAGGCTTCCTTCACGATGATTTATTGGACGGCGTTTTGGAATTTTCTCTATCGCTTCCCGCCTCTTTCGTGATTTTCCCCATGCAAGATGTCCTAGGCTTAGATAACGAATCGAGGCTTAATAGGCCTGGCACCATCAATGATACAAATTGGACGTGGAAGCTAGATTCCTTAGAGACCATCGAAAGCCGCTTGGCCATCTTATTTACCTACAATAAAAAATATCATAGAATCCCTTCAGAATAATGACATGAAGGAAATTAAGGGGGGATTTTCGCTTTTTGAGGATGCGTATTAGCCACCATATATAACAAAACGGCCTGTGGGGGCCGTTAGGTTTATAGGGGAATCAGATGATTCGCTATAGATAGGTTTGGTGGGTAGTAAGAGGCTCGAACTCCTGACCTTCTGTACGTCAAACAGATGCTCTCCCAGCTGAGCTAACTACCCAAGCCTTGGCGCCTAAGCGCTCCGTAATTATACATTAGGAGAGGGAGTCGGCAAGGATTTTTTTCAATTCCCGGTCCTTTTGCCTATCCTAATCTGTATTACCTGTATTAATCGCAGTTGATTAGATAAATTTTTATGATTTGTTGGGCATATCTAATCGAAAAACGAGAAAAACGCACTGAATCGCCTCTTTTTATAAATATGACCCGTTAATAACGGCATATTTCCGTCACCCCCCCTCTTTTTATTTTTTTAATGCTTGAGATAAAAATAAGGATATGCGATAAAGTAAGGGCAGGGGTGCATTTGAACGAAATTGCAAAATTTGAGCGTAAAACTTGCAACTCTAGAAAATGCGTGTATATTAATGAGCCTATGCACAAAAGGAGGTAAAAAATCAAAAAGTCGTGGTTAAAACGCGAGGGAATCACCTAGCGATTAATCAAACACCTCATTCCAATGTAAAGAAATGGTTCGAACATGAATCAATTACGATTGGATACGCGCCCTTCCAGTGCGGTGCGCGTAGCGTGTATATAGGAACGCATTGGAGCGCGTCATCGTAGGCATGACGCAAAATAACTAAACTAAAAATTTGGAGGATAAAGAAAATGAAAAAGTTTTTAGTGGGATTTGCCCTTCCAGCCGCTGCGGCGATCGCCGTTGTGGGATCGGGCTTCGCCGTCTGGGTCTTCGGCACGGATGCCAAAACTCAAAGTGAGGATAAAGCTAGCATCAACGTTACCCAACTTGTGAAAATCGGAAACTTTACGCAAGCTGCTACATCTACCGTGTATCTTGATCAAACCGGCGATGGACGTAACAAGTCCTTTAACAATGCTACAGATTATCTTGGCAAGGATATCGAGGCCAATGGTATCTATATGGGCAACTTCAGCACCAATGACTCTACCATCAAGTATAATGGATTAGATGCCACCGATGCAGTTGACCATTTTTCCGAGAAAGTGAAGGTCCAAAAGAAAACATACATTTTTGTCGCAAAAGACGTCCATACCTACGTTAAAGTGAATGGCGCCGACGGATATACTTTCCCGGGTGAAGGATACTCCACTCCCACTGCTACTTATGGTTCCACCGATTGGGTTGGTTATGTCTACACCTGGCCTGGCAAAAGTGCTGGCGAGCAGCAAACCGAATCTATTCAACTTCCTGATTTAGACCATCATGAGACCGGAGCTGCTTTTACGTTTGCGTACCAAACCGATAAAGAACCAACCAACGCTACTGACTACGGCACAATGAAGACCGCTGTTGAAGGCAAGTCCATCGTCATCATCTCCGAGGCCAACCTTGTCAAAGCCTAATTTCGTTTATTGAAACATCGAAGCTCCGCCCATTAGGGGTTTCCCGCCTAGGGCGCTAACTACGCCCTAGGCTATGTTTGTTTAAGAAAGGAGTAGAGGATGCCATCACGCAACATGCTAATCATCTATAGCGTCTGCATCACCGTGGTGATCCTTTTCGCTATCGCCTTTATCGGCATCGCGGCCCTCTATTTCCAATCGAAGAAGCGCCTTTACGTGGCCACCCTTGAGGACCCTCGGGTCCAAAAGGACGTCGATCACGACTTGGCCCATTTGGAGCGCCGCTATGGCGATCCCAAATCGATCGCCAAGGGCGTGGCCCGTCGTAAGAAGAGGGAGAAGAAATCCTCCCGCATCACGAGTGGCATCCTTATCGCCTTATACGTGATGTTACTAGCCGTCGTCACCTTCGCCGTCATCCAACACCAAAGCAACGGCCAGATGTTCTTCGGCGACACGGCGATGCTCGTCATCCAAACCGATTCGATGTCCGAAGTCTATTCCTCGAACAGGGAGTATCTCAAAGAACAAGATCTCCTGACCGAAGAGAATAGGATTCCGCAGTACGCTTTCATAACGATCAGAAAGGTTACCGCCGAATCAGAACCCGCCCCTTATAACGTCTATGCCTTCAAGATGGATAGCGCGGAAGAGGGCAAGACCATCACCGTCGTCCACCGTTTGGTGGAGGTCACGATCAAAGACGGCGAGAAGCTATATACCTTCCGTGGCGATGCCAATCCATCGTCCATGGTCGGCGAGACGATGATCCCCTTCGATCGGATCGTCGGCGAATGGACGGGGTATCAGAACCTCGCTTTGGGCATGTTCACCGTCTATTTGCAAAGCAGCGTTGGCATCATCACCTTACTCACCGCTTTCTTGCTCCTTATCATCTATAGCGTCCTCTATGGCCGCGTCAGCGAGCAATACGAGATCCGTTACGAGGCCTTGCTCTACCATAAGCTTGGCTATGATGGCGAAGGCAATCCGTTAGCAGAGGAAGCGCCAGAAGCTAGCGAAAAAGGGGAATTGGTCCCGGCTTTGGTGCCCGCTATAGCGACGTCGTCTATGAGCGAGGCCGCCTCGCTAAGCCAAGCGCCTTCTTATGGCGGATCCGCCAAGAGATTGCTTATCGTCTCCAAGAAGCCTGAGGGCATCTATCTCGAACAAGCGGGCTCCAAACGCCTTTTGTCGCTTGTCTCTAAGACGGGAGAGCCTCTCTTATATGCCTATTACGGCACCTTGGGAGTTGGCACTATCCGCCTTGTCGATAAGAATGGCAATAACATCGCTAGCAAGAAGGGCTATAAGACGTGGATCAGCTTCGGGGCGAAGAACGACGAGCATTTCGAAGTCCTTAACCCCAAGGCGAGCCTTGAGAAGGAAGACGGCGAGATCGTCTACTTCCTCTCTCCTAAGAGCGCTTTGTCTTGCAAGGTCCCGGGCAAGACCTTCTTAAGCGTGCGTCTAGAACCTCAAAAGACCGCCGTCAATTACGACGCGGAGAAGCATTCCTCCATCCATATGCATAACGAGGCTTATCTGCTTGTTAAGAAAGGAAAGAAGAATGCGGCTTAGGAAAGCGGTATTTGCTATCTTCCTTCCTTTATCCGCCACGATCGCGGTCGTTGGCGGTGGCTTTTCCGTTTGGTATTTCGCCCAGGATAACCAAGCCAAGATGGATAACACGATCGAAGTGAAGAAGAAGGTGCCTAATGAATTCGGCACCTTAAGCGTCACCTTTGGCGAGGCTGACTCTAAATATTATGCCGCCGATGGGGAAAGCCCGATGCTCATTATCAGCCAAAAGAGCGTGACCTTCCCAACGCCGGTTAATATCACCTTCACTTGGAACGCCCAAAAAGAAGAGGATATTGGTTTCAATAACTTCACTTATACCTTCTCTTACAAAATAACCTTGAATACCGTGTTCGCCGATTATTTCCAATTATATGCGCCGCAGATCACGACGGATGAGAACGTCGAAGGATTATGGAACGGCACGGAGGATATGGAGATAACCGATTTCACCTCCAATATCACGGGCAGCTTTGAATGCTCAATCGGTTATCAGCACGATAAGGAACCGGCTTCAAACGACGATTACAAGAAATTGCGTGGCGAATTAGAGACGATTACCGGTTCTCTTATGTCTTTCGAATTTCTCGTCACGCCTAAACTTAAGGATACGATATCATGAAGAATTCAATGAAGAAGTTACTTTCTAAAATCGGTATCGCCTTGATGGCCGTTTTGCCTTTGGCTAGCGTTGGCACGGCTTTTTCCCTTTGGTATTTCGGAGAGACTCAGCCAGTCTCCAAAAAAGCGGACACCAAGGACTATATCGATGACGTTAAGCCGAACTATAAATTCTCAGTTAATTTGTATGACGTCTATTTCTTTCCCAACAAAGGCTATATTGATCTGATTTTAGGCTCCTCCATGACTTCCACGATCCTTCGAAGCGGTCGCGATGCCGTGGAAGCGGTTCTTAATACATATACCGCCACGGCGGCTACGACATATTGGAGAAACAATAGAAGCACTTATAGCAATGCCGCAAATGAGACCGATACGAGCGTCGGCGCCGATTTCTTTGGTTGTTGGGATGGCGAGACCGGCGATGCCAAATATGCATATAAGCACATTACCGTCGAGACGGCATTGACACAGGCTCAATTCGAATCGATCGGGCAACCCAAAACCAAGGCGTTGGACCATAACAGCTGGCCAACTTCCTTTGGCGGATGGACGTGTCACGCTATAAATGCTCAAAAGTGGAGTTTATTGACATATGGTGACTTTAAATACGCCAAATTGTTCGAGCCTCTCAGGACGATAAATGAAGAGAAAGACACCAATATCGGAACCAATCGTTCTATTGATGGATCGTACGTTGGCAATAAAATTGTTTTCGCTTATCCGGTGTTCTCGGCTGGCGGCACCGCAACTTATGCTCCGGATAGTGTTAATGGTCTTAAGACGATTTTCAGGATTCATGGCAATTCTACTTATACGCATAGCAAAGGCACGTCGTACAACGACGAATTTCACATGTCTAGAAGCGGAACCACCGAAAACAACACATCTATTTACACGTACCACAATTTGTTGGTGGATAGCAAATCGATATATTACTTGGATTTCGCTCTTTTAACGACTTCCAGCTATTACAGCAATACTTTCATATCTGGCGGGCCCGGTTGGCTCAATTACAAAGTCGGAACCAACGTGAATATCTCCAACGAAACATCAAACGCAAACAATCTATCGTCCCTTGATGCCCTTTTTATCGGCAGCGAATCAGGAAAAACTAATCCTTCTGGATCTCAGTCGTTTAGCGAAGGCCTTTACAATGTTTATGCGTATGTTCACTACAATGACTATCCGTCGAGTTTCAAAAACAACACTTCTTCTGATTTTGATGCGATTACTACAGCCACGACGCCATTAAAATTATGTCAGGCTTATGGTGGTACAAGCAGAGCGAGATATTATGGCTCTTATTCTTCTGATACATACGTTGATATTTATCTAAAAATCGAAAAAATCGATTCTTTCCATCTTGGCGGCATCTCTTCGCCGTTAACAACTGACGCCCCATTATTCATTCGTTATGACAGCGGCTCTTCCAACAACGCCCCCTACGTCGATTTCCAACTTAATAACTTATTTATTGACGGCGATAAATCGAAGGGCTTCCGCAATTATTCCAACAACGGCGCTATCTACGGCTTCCAAAGCACCGTCTTCACCGTTATTTCTGAAGTCTTCGAATTTGATCAAATAAACATTCAGTCATTAACGCAGAGTGAAGTAGATACATATAACACTGATGCGGAGACTATGTATCCTACTACCCATAAGCAGTTCTACCCGACCGATAAGATAACGGGTGGCACGCCTAAGAAGGTCTTTGACGGCGGTTATAACGGCGAAATTGTCCCAAACAATTATTTTAGCAATACCGCCAATTTCCCCGTTACTTTCACACAAGGCAATTTCTTTAGAATCACCTCGGATTATTCTAATTACTACGACATTTTGATTCGCGTTTATTACGATACCAGCGCTGCCGTTTCCAAAATCGGCGTAGCGGTGGCCCCTCATACGAACGATTCGCTAAACGTTTGGATTTATGATGGCGCTAAGGTGGCCAGAGGCGACTTAAAGCACGACGACGACGGATTCATCAATAACGATGAAGAAGTCACCACCAACGTCAATTCCAATTACCAATACCTAATTGGCGTCATAACCTTATCAGAAGGCGGCGCATTGGCGACCGATACCTCAGTTACATCGCACAATAACTACATCACCTCAACCACCTCGCCAACGGTCGCCGATTATCTAGGAACCACCAAATATTTCCAAGACCACCTTACCGGCCTCTCCCTCGATGTCGGCGAGACGATCGCCAAGAATTACGTCGTCCTCTTGCAAGATAAGACATCCTAATAATCAATCACCCCCTTTTTTGCGGGGATTTTCTTGCTAAGCGCTAAAATAAAGGCCAATTTAAACACTAATCGCAGTTTCTTCTAAAAAGCCGACGGTTCGCCGACT
>CAVKTU010000052.1:0-8203 GCA_963659395.1 Holdemanella sp.
CTTATATGTTCTGGACGCTTTAATTAAGAAGGAAATGAAGAAGCGCGCCAAAACGGCTAAAGCCGATTCTCCTAGCAAATCCCACTTAAAATAACGAATATCGCAGCAAAACCCTATTGAATTATGATTAAATGCAAACACAGGACGGCAAAAATAATGATTTCCCTTGCCGTTTTCACTTTAATCGGTGTTTCTTTTGCGCCTTCCCTTGCTTCTTTAGGGCAAGCAGCCGCAGTTGTTAAGGCGGCTACAACCTCTAAAGTCGATAGCCGTTTCCATGAAGCCACGACTAGCAACCCTTGGACATATACCGATTATCAAGGCGACTATTATAGCGGCTATGACATAACCGTCACGGGCACTTCTTTGCTCTCCAATCTGTCTTCGCTCACTAACAACAATTATTCATCAGGTAATTACGATAAATTGAAGACGACGCTGCCGCTGGTCTGTAAATTTGCCAATGGGCAAGCGGGCATGGTGGGTTTTTATAATCGCGCCGTATTGCCTTCGGCATGGGATGATCAAGCAACGTGGAATCGCGAGCATGTTTGGCCTAATAGCCGTGGTGTTGGCGAAAGCGGACCCGGTTCCAACCCCTTTGTCATCATGCCGACATCGGTATCGATCAATTCCTCACGCGGCAATAAATTCTTTGGCCTATCGGGCAGCAATACCTGGGATCCGGGGCAATACGACACCCAATTCAGGGGAGCGGCGGCCCGTTGCATCCTTTATGCGGCCATGCAATATAACAGCAAATTAAGCTTAAGCGAGAACCCTAATGACGATAAAAGCAAGAACACCATGGGCGTTAAATCTTTGCTCTTGCAATGGAACAACGAATATAAGCCCGATGCCGATGAGATGTACCGCAATAACCTAACAGCCAGGCAATATGGAGCACGCAACCCTTTTATCGATTACCCATACTTAGCTGATAAGATTTGGGGAGACGGTCGATCTGATTCCAGCTCGTCATCTAGTAGCAGCAGTAGCGATGTAACGCCAGTTCCATCCAATCAATACCTTAAAATTGACGATGTTTCGAACATCGTTTCTGGTAGCAAGCTCATAATCGCAGGCTTAGGTTCCGATAACAAATCGCTATATGCTTTACAAAATGAGATCTATTCGGCCAAGACACCTTGGTATTTGCAAGCGACGCAAATCACCTCTAGCGGAGCCGCTTCCGACACCATAGAAACAAACATTATCCCGTCTTTGTGGGAAATCAAAAAGAATGGTGAATATTACACTTTAGAGAATGAGGAAGCGGGATATCTTAAATCGTATGTGAGCGGATCCTATTGTAGCATTGGCTTAACTAAGAAACCCGGCAACGCTTCCGCTCCGGAAGGAAGCAACGGTTGGAATATTTCCTTCGATAACGGTGCCGCTATACTAAAATCGTCAGAAGAAGACGTTTATCTTTCCTTCGTTAATTCCAGCTCATATACGGAATTCAAAGGGTCTTCTTCGCTTCAAAAAGTTTATTTGTATCAAGAGGTTGCCGCCGACGGAAACGAAGAGGCTTCTTCGTTCGCCTCCTCTTTCTTAAAGGAGATGCAAGGCAATTGCACTATAGAGCAACAAGAATCCTTGCTTCCTAGCGAAGCGCTTCTTGCCTCATGGAAAAAGATGAGCGAGACCTCTCTTCTTTTGTCCTCTTCCGCTAAAGCGATCTTAAAAAAGGACAATCCCACCGATGATAACATTCACGCTTGTCAGGAATTGTACGATTTCATTTGCCTTAAATATCATGAAGCGCTGAATGCGTCAGGTGGCGATTTCTTAAGCCGTTTCGGCAGCAACCCCAACTTAAAACGGCCAAGCGGTGGCGCTTTAGTCAGCGATTCACCGGCATTAATAGCCATTGGTCTCGCTTTTATCGCTTTAATCTCGTTAGGCGTTCTCATCCCCGTTCTAAGCAAAAAGAAAACGAGTTAGTCTAGACTTACTTACAATTGATTGAGCCCCCTTAAGGGGGCTTGTTTTGGAAAAGGCTTTGTAAATAAACTCGTCAAGACTATACTAATCGCATGCAAGGAGATACTTTAATGTCTGAAGAAATCAAGAAGACGTTCCATTCGGTCGACGGCAACACCGCAGCGGCGATGGAGAGTTATTATTTCACGGAGGTGGCGGCCATTTACCCCATCACCCCGAGTTCCCCGATGGCGGAATATGTCGATGTTCTAGCCTCTAAGGGAGAGAAGAATTTCTACGGCTCGCCCGTGAAAGTGGTGGAGATGCAATCGGAAGCGGGCGCTTCGGGCGCCGTGCATGGCGCTTTGCAAGGCGGCGCATTGGCGACGACCTATACCGCTTCGCAAGGTTTGCTTTTGATGATTCCGAACATCTACAAATGGTGTGGTGAGCTTTTGCCGGCCGTTTTGCATGTTTCGGCCAGAAGTTTGGCTACTCGCGCTCTTTCGATCTTCGGCGATCAAGCCGATATTTACGCCATCCGTCAAACCGGCGCCACGATGCTTTGCAGTAGCAGCGTTCAGGAAATCGCCGATTTAGCCCCGGTGGCTCATTTATTGGCGATTGACGCTTCGACGCCAGTCGTTCATTTCTTCGACGGCTTCCGTACTTCTCACGAAGTGCAAAACGTCGAATTCGTCGATGCTGATGAATGGAAGAAACTTCTTCCTATGGATAAGGTTGAAGCCTTCCGCGCCCGGGCTTTAAATCCACATACGCACCCCGTTACCCGCGGCGGCGCCGAGAATGACGATATCTATTTCCAAGCCCGTGAAGCGCAAAACGAGCATTGGAATGCCATTTTGCCAATCGCTGAGAAATATTTGGCCGAAGCCAGCCGTTTGACGGGCAGAACTTATGCCCCCTTTGTCTATTATGGCGATCCGAGCGCCGACCGCGTCATCATCGCCATGGGCAGCGTCACCGAAACGGCGACTGAAGTGGTGGACGCCCTTAACAAAGCTGGCGAACACGTTGGCTTAGTCAAGGTCCATCTTTATCGTCCTTGGAGTCCCAAGCACCTTCTTTCCGTGATTCCTGCCAGCGTCAAGAAAATTGCCGTTATGGACCGCACGAAAGAAAACGGCGCAGCGGGAGAACCGCTATATCTAGATGTCGTGAGCGCCTTCGCCAATAGCGATAGGAAATTAGAGACTTTGATTGGCGGACGTTACGGTCTTTCTAGCAAAGACACGCAGCCAAAAGACGTTAAATCCGTCTTTGATTTCCTTAACGCCGAGCATAATTGGAATGGCTTCACCGTCGGCATCAAAGACGATGTGACCCATCTTTCTATTCCCGTCGATGATTCCTTCAAGGTGGAGCAGAATTACACCGCTTGCTTATTCTATGGCTTAGGGAGCGATGGCACCGTCAGCGCGAACAAGAGCTCCGTCAAAATCATCGGCGACGCCACTCATCAATACGCCCAAGCTTATTTCCAATACGATTCCCGTAAGGCGGGCGGCACCACTAGAAGCCACCTTCGCTTCGGCAAAGAGCCTATCCACAGCGAATATTACGTCAAGAACGCCGACTTCATCTCTTGCTCGCTCGATACCTATATCTTCAAGTTCGATATGATTTCGAACCTCAAAGATGGCGGAACCTTCTTGCTTAATACCGATATGGACGATGCGACGCTCATTAAGAGCATGCCTAATCGCATGAAGCATCTCTTGGCTGAAAAGCATGCCAAATTCTATGTGATTGACGCCAACAAATTGGCGGAAGAATGTCATATGGGCCGTCACACCAATACCACCTTGCAAGCCGCCTTCTTCAAACTCTCTCCCAAAATCATGCCTTATGAGGAGGCAGAGAAATGGATGAAGAAATTCGCCGAGAAGAGCTATGCCAAGAAAGGCATGGATATCGTCCAGAATAACTGGGACGCCATCGACGCCGGTCCAAAGGGATTACGCGAAATCCCCGTCGATCCTGCTTGGATTGCCTTAGACAGCAAGAAAGTTTTTGATAACGAAACGGGCGATACGTATTATGACGAATACGTGGCCGCCATCGATCGTTTGGACGGCGATGAATTGCCAACCAGCGAATTCACCAAGCACGAATTGCTTGATGGCACGATGAATGAGAACATCACCTTCCGCCAGCAACGCGCCATCGCTGACCGCGTGCCTTTATGGAATCCGGCTTATTGCATCGAATGTAACCAATGCGCTTTCGTTTGCCCTCATGCGACGATTAGACCATACCTTATTAGCGAAGAGGAGCTTTCCAAAGCCCCATCGATCATCAAAGAGGGCGTTAAGCCGCTTATCGGCAGCAAAGCGCCTTACAAATACCGCATTCAAGTTCAAACGAAGAACTGCGTCGGATGCGGCTTATGCGTCAGCGAATGTATGGCTAATCAAACCGCCAAGCGGATGGGCAATGACCATTTCGCTTTGAAGATGGTGGAAGCCAAGAGCCAATTCGCCGAGCAAATCGCAGCCGATTATCTCTATCATAATTGCGCGCAAAAAGAGGAAGTCTTCCCTTCTTCCACCGTTAAAGGAGTGGGATTTCTCCGTCCTTACATGGAAGTATCCGGCGCTTGCGCCGGCTGTGGCGAGGCTCCGTATTACCGTTTGCTTAGCCAACTCTTCGGCCATGACTTATTGATTGCCAATGCCACGGGATGCTCTTCCATCTATTGTGGCAGCACTCCCTTAACTCCATTTGTCAAAGACGAGAAGGGCGAGGGCGTGGCCTGGGCAAATAGCTTATTCGAGGACAATGCCGAATATGGTTTCGGCATGCGGATTGCTAATGACTACAAGATGTCGCAGATTATCCGCATCCTTAAGGCCGTTGCTTCTAGCGCGACCGCTGAGGAGGGCTTAAAAGAGGTATCCGCTAAGTACCTCGAGGCCTTAACGAAGAAAGATCGCCAAGCCGAAAGGGCTTTGATCAAGGAATTGATTGCTTTGGTCGATGTTTCCCAAGACGAAGGCGTTAAGGAACTTAAGCTTTATGAGAGAGATCTCATCGAGAAATCCGTTTGGATCATCGGCGGCGACGGATGGAGCTATGATATCGGATACGGCGGACTCGACCATGTCTTGGCCAATGAAGCCGACGTTAATGTCTTAGTGCTCGATACCGAAGTTTATAGCAATACCGGCGGTCAGGCTTCGAAGTCCTCGCAAACCGGTTCCATCAACAAATTCACCGCCAGCGGCAAGAAGGAAGCCAAGAAGAACCTCGCCTTGATGGCGATGAGCTATGGACACGTTTATGTTGCGCAAATCGCTTTGGGCGCCAATCCGATGAAGGCCATCCAAGCCCTCAAAGAAGCGGAAAGCTATAATGGTCCATCTTTGGTCATCTGCTATTGCCCTTGCGCCGAGCAACATATCAAAGGCGGCCTAGTCAATAGCATCCAAGAGGAAAAGAAAGCGGTCGAATGCGGCTACTTCCAAACCTTCCGTTACGATCCACGTTTGCTTAAGGAAGGTAAATCCGGCCTCACCATCGACATGAAGGAGCCTGATTACAGCAAATTCCGTGATTTCTTGATGCATGAGACCCGTTTCTCACAACTCCCGATCACTAACCCCGAACATGCCGAAGAGCTTCTGACGAAGTGCGAGAATTACGCCAAAGATCGTTGGAACGCGATTAAGAAATTCGGCTTATAATCGATGCCTTTAAAAAGCCGTTTGGGTAACGCCAGACGGCTTTTAATATGGTCTAATCCTTTAAAGCGGTTATCGGGCAAACGTATATTCCATCTGGTCGTAGATACGCGGCGTTCGATAGACCGGCGATGACGCATTTGATTTTGGGCGGCTTCCCTTCGTTTTTTTCAATATCCTTGCAAACCTTCGTTAAATTTTCCGCTCCTTCGTCTATTCTCTTGGCTCCTAATTTGATTTCGAAAGCGCACCAATCACCATCCTCTAATTCGATTACTGCATCGATTTCGTTGTTTTTATAGTCTTGATAATGGAAAAGTTTTCCGCCGAATGATTGCGCGTATATGGCAAGATCTCTTTCCACCAAAGCTTCGAACAAGAATCCGAAAATATTTAAATCATTGAGCATTTTATCTGCCGTCAAATTCAATATGGCACAGGCCATTGCAGGGTCGGAGAAATGTCTTTTTTCGGCTTGCTTAATTCGCAAAGGAGAACGGAAGTTGGGTGAAAATGGAGGTTGATTGTTGAAGAGAAATAGGCGGCTTAGCGATTCAAGATAATGCGTGACGGTATTTCTACTCATCGTTTCGTCTTCTTGTGAGGCGATATCACTTAATAAAGACGAATCCGAAGCGGTAGTGGCTTCGTTTCTCGCTAATGAGCGCAAGAGCAATTCTGCTTTGTGGTGGTTGTATTTAATTTTCTCATCCAGATTATCTAAGCCTTCGGAAAGGATTGTTTCCATATAAGCTTTAGGCATTAAATGCGCCTTACTGGGTTCGACTGAGATATTGGCTGGCCAGCCGCCGCGGACGATAAACAAAGCTAAATCAGCTAAGGAAGTATCGGGCAGCAACTTCGTTTCTAAGACTCCATTACAAATATCCTGAAGACTGATTTCGCCAGAGGAGTCTCCCGATTCGTATAGAGACATGGTGTTCATTCTTAATTTGACGATTCGCCCAGCTCCGCTGTGCATGACGCCTTTGTGCTTAGGCGTTGATGATCCAGTCAATATAAATTGTCCTTTGGCGTTCCGCCTATCAATTTCCGCACGAACGGCATCCCATAAGGCGGGCACTTCCTGCCACTCATCAATCATTCGCGGGGTGTTACCTTGCAAGACTTTGACGGGGTCTAGTTCGGCAAGTTGTCTGTTAGAGAAATTATTTTTGGGATCGCCTAGCAAAAATTCGCTTTGGGAGTGATAAGCGGAAGTCCAAGTTTTCCCGCACCATTTTGGGCCTTCTACGCAAACGGCGCCGCCGACCTCCAAGTAAGATTCGATGGTTTTGTCGATGATTCTTTTTTTGTAATTGCTTTTGTCGATTGGCATTATTGTTCCTTGCTTACTAATGGAATATTACATAAACTGAGCAACTTTTTCAAGATAAACTGAGCAACTTTTTCAAGATAAACTGAGCAATATTTTTGTCAAAATATCAGCAATTACGGGATTTTATAGTTTTTGATGCATTATTATTGCGCTGAAATCTTTGCTATTATAGAGTGAGCGTTTGCCATTTCTTGATATGTGACTATAAAATATGGGTGCTATGTCAGAGACATTTCATTCACGTCTAAAAGAGGCCCTTGCGGAAAGAGGCTATAGCCAAAAGGAATTCGCTAAAATGGCTGGTCTTACCGAAGGGCAGCTTTCCCATTACTTAAGCGGATACCGCATGCCGCGGAGCGATATCCTCGAAAGGATCGCCAAAGCGCTCAATCTTCCTATTGAGGCTTTGCTTCCGACCACATACGAAAAAGGCTCTTTCGAAAACGTCAAAGGCGCTATCTTGTCCGCCAAAGGCCATCTAAGCGCTGATGAGAAAATGGCTTTGATGGCGTTGCTATTAAAAGACGATTGATTGTATTTGGTCGTTAGGATCATTTGATGCTGCGGTGGTGCGGAATCGAAAAATCATTGCAAAACCGAACTGTATTTAATTAAACATCAGTTCGACCAAAGCTTAAATTATTAATTTCTCGCTTTATGTTGGCACGTTTATAGACCGTTATTCAAAGAAGATATCTTGGAGTTCTAAGTATTTGAAATGATCGCTTTTGCCAGCGAAACCAGATGTGCAAACAAAGCCGATTTCATCAACGCTTAGTCCTTTGATTTGTTTAACTTGCTCACATTCCTCTTGCTGTTCAAGAAGGGACATTGGATTCTTATAGAATTTGACCTCGTATATAGCGTATTTATCGTTCTTTTTCTTAAGAACGCAGTCAAATTCGCTGTTGGAAGTGAAATACGAGCCAATGTCTATTACGTCAGCATATTGACCCTTAGATATGGCTAAAGTGAAATAATCTCTTACAACGTTTTCGAATCTTTTTGAAATGAATTCGTTTATTGATGGTTTGATATATGAATCATAATACCTTAACGGACTTAACAACTTGATGCGGTTGTCTTGTCTAAAGACATATGCATAATAAAACTTAAGAAGGTTGTCTTTTATCTGATAATACTTTTTGGTGCGGTCGTTTTCTCTGCCGATGGGGAATTTAGCTTCGATGATATCAAGTTCCAGGAGCTTATTTAGTCTTTTATCCAATAA
>CAVKTU010000052.1:8213-8565 GCA_963659395.1 Holdemanella sp.
GTTCTTAGTTTGCCGTTCTCGTCTAGAATCAATTCACAAATGTTTTCTTTTAACGATTTTCGGGCGTTGATTCTTTCCAAAACATATGGCGAGCCGCCAAAAACGGAATAGAACGATATCAAATCTTTATTAGATACATCCGCCAGCATTTTCTTAGCGTCTAAGTAGCTAAATTGCTGTAAGGCTATTTTATCTAAGAACCTCCCATACAAAGGGTTTTTATAATCGGTCAATTGCTTCATGATGTGAATTGACGATCCAGATATAATCAAATTTAGATGACTTATGTGTTGATCGATGATGGTTTGAAATTCCGAGTCCAGCTTATTGGCATTTTCACTTATGTTTGGTT
>CAVKTU010000053.1:0-8505 GCA_963659395.1 Holdemanella sp.
AGATATTCCCGAAATACAAACAGGAATTGGCGACCAAAGAAGCCTTCTTCAAGGCACACGGGGTGGAATTGCCGCCGAAGCCGGAGGAACGCTAGTTAAATTCTTTACCAGCTCGACATCAAAAATCGACGCCGTGGACGGTTACCTAACACAAAAGCCTTTCCGAAAATTGGGAGGTCATTCGGTCAAAACGTGACAAATTAACGCAAGCGCATCTCAACCGCTTTAATGTGTGGAGAAAGGAACGTGCCACAAAGCAGTCTTATTCTTTAGGTCTATCTCCGGAAAATTAATAGGCTTTGGCGAAATAGGCGATGATTTTAGCTTTCTCACCACAAATAGGACAACGAAGTTCGCTATCCTCAGGCAATTCTTTGTATATCACGCGAGCCGTACCGCCGTTGGTAATGAGCTTGATTTGATCTTCGCATTCCGTTTTGCCGCAAAATGCCATCCGGCCATAGCCCCCCTCTTTTAAGACGGCATTAAGTTCATCGATATCTTTGACGTCATGAATATGACTAGCGAGGAAAGCTTGGGCTTTTTCGTACATATCCCGATGGATTTCTTGGAGGATGGAAGGCAAAGAAGCGGCTAAGGAAGAAAGGGCCACCACCTTCTTTTCGCCGTTGACGCGTTTAGTCAAAACGGCTTCCCCTTTAGCGAGGTCGCGCGGGCCGATTTCAATACGGAGAGGCACACCCTTCATCTCGTATTCGGAGAATTTCCAACCGGGCGTGCGGCTATCGTCATCATCTAATTTCACACGGATATTAAGGGCGGCGATTTCCTCTTTTAATTTCCTTGCGGCTTCCAAGACGCCCGCCTCTTTTTGGCGGACGGGGATGATGACGGTTTGAACCGGCGCCACGAAAGGAGGCAAGACGAGCCCGTTATCATCGCCATGAACCATGATGATGGCGCCCAAGAGTCTCGTGCTAGCGCCCCAAGAAGTCTGATGGGGAGCGTATGAGCCATTGTCTTTTCCTTGATAAGAAATCCCAAAAGCCTTGGCAAATCCCGTCCCTAAATAGTGGGTGGTCCCGCTTTGGAGGGCTTTGCCATCATGCATTAACGCTTCGATCGAATAGGTGTTGACGGCGCCGGCGAATTTCTCGTGTTCCGTCTTCCTTCCTTTGATGAAAGGAATGGCCAACAACTCTTTTCCACAGGCATCATAGGCGTTATCAAGAATCCATTTGGCATTCTCTTCGGCTTCTTCTTCGCTAGTGAACAAACAATGGCCCTCTTGCCAAAGGAATTCCGAACCGCGCAAGAAAGGACGGGTGGTCTTCTCCCAACGAACGACGCTGCACCATTGGTTAAAAAGGATAGGAAAATCGCGATAAGAGGAAACGAGCTTTTTGAATAAGTCGCTAAATAAGACTTCGCTGGTGGGACGGACGATCAAAGGATCAGCTAATTTCTCACCGCCGCCAATCGTGCAAACCAAACATTCGGGGGCAAAGCCCTCGATATGTTCTTTTTCGCGGTTAAACAAAGAAGAGGGAATAATCGAAGGAAGATAAACGTTTTGCGTCCCAATCGATTTAAAACGCTTATCCAAAAAGGATTGAATCTCCTCCCAAATCGCATAACCATAAGGCAAATAATTGATGAAACCTTTGACGGAGCTATAATCCATCAATTTAGCTTTTTTGCAAACATCGGTATACCACTGGGCAAAATCGACGTCTCTAGCCGTAATGGCCTCATTTTTGTTATCCATATCACATTTTTCCTTTCAAAATCAAAATACGTGTTTCATTTTTCTCATTCACAGGCGTCAAGGAAGTCGAATAAGGAGCGAAGACGTCGCTCGAAATGTATTCGATACCACTGCCAACGACCAATTCTAGTGCGTTCCAACTAGAAAGGTTAGAGCCAATAATCGGTTTCTTATATTTGAGGAGCTTCTCCACGAGGGCATGAAGCTGACTGCGGATGCCCGTATCAAGCCCAGTGTCGGTGTTGCTAGAAAGGAAGTCCACGAAGAAAGCGTCCGCTTCGGCAAGGAGGATGGCGTCGATCCCTAAGCTCTTCCCCCGCACCGTATAGGCGATGCCATATCCCGCCTCCTTGACGTTTTTGATGTTCTCTAAAAGTGTGTCGATGCCATTGTTGGCGAGGAAAGAGGAAATGTCGTCGTTAGCGAGCAAAAAGACGAGATTGGCCTCCTTTGCCCCCCTAAGGCGCTTAAAGAAGGAAGGAATCGAAGACAATTCATCGGGACGGGCCGGATAATAAAGCTTTTGGCTCTTTAATTCGCGTTCGGAAACGAAGGTGCCCACGAGGTTCTTGGCGATGGCCGCGAAAAGGTTCTTATCGTCTTTGGCCCTGATCGCGTAATTCTTTAATTCGTCAATCGAATCGAAAGCGCACTCGGAACGGGGAGAGGCCTTACCCAAATAGCCGATGACCCTTTTGCGGGATACCGCGTAAACCGGGCGGAAGGAATATAGGATTTTCTTTTCGTAGATGATCCGCTCCACTTCACTGCGGTATTGGGTGATTTCGCTAAGGCTATAATCTTCCGTGCCTTTCTTGAAGAAGGCGATGGAGCTCTTCGTCTCGAAAGCGTTCTTGGCCGTCCGCCTGGCGCTGGAGATAATGGCGTCGCCATCGCCCATCAAATCCTTATTCAAAACAATGCCGACACGGACTTCAATGGGGTTTTTGTTGCTGCTATATTGAGCCAGCCGCTTCTGCACTTCGTTGACGGCTAACAAAGCGAAGGAAATAGCTTCGGTTTGATCGCTTTGATCAAAAGAGGCGATCAGGAATTCGTTTTCGCTGGCCTGGATGAGTTTCATGCTGCCGCGGACAAAAGGCTCCAAAGCCATGCGGAAACGATAGGAGAGATCAAGGGAGACCTTCTCCTTTTTCCTAACCCCAACGCTAGGGGTTTGCACCAAGCTAAAGCAATAGGTCGTGCCGCCATAACCGCTTATATTGCGTAGGCCTTCGGAGAATTCCTTTTCGCTAGAAAGGCGAACCAAAGAACCGATATTGGCCTTGACTTTCCTTTCAGGCAAAAGATAGCTCTCTAAATGAATGACGCCATGGACGGGGTCGCTTTTACGGATATGCAAAAAGGCGTTCATCCGGCATTTGGATCGATGGAAATAAACGGATGTCTGGAGGTAATCGGTGGCCTTTTTCTCCGCCAATATATCCTCGATCCAGCTACGGACGCGCTGCGGCTCACTGCCAGGGAAAGAAGTGTAGAATTCGCTTAATGAGGAGCGCCTTTGCGGCGACAGCTTTCCTAAGTCAAAGAAGACGACGCTCCCTTTGTGCGCTTCGATGCGGTAGATGCGCACGCTGTTAATGCCGCTGCTCATATTTCGATAATATTTGCCATCTTTCTTAGAATAGACGATCAAAGTGACCATCAAAGTCACGACGAGGGCCACCAGTAAAACGACGGTAGCAGAAAACACCAAGAAAGAAAGATCGTCAGGATTGGTGAGATCCAGGAGGATTGGAAGCGACAAAAAAGAAAATTCAGGTGTTCGCACGGTCAATATATTATCACAATCTTAAGGCGCGCACGCATAAAGCGTTTTGGTGGAGACTTAGCCAATCTCTAATACCGATTTTTAGCAAGAGGGGCGGGAACAAATAGAATTTTGTTGCTAGAAAAGGCCTAAGCGCGTTAGGATTATACGGCTCCGGAGAAGTACCCAAGCGGTCGAAGGGGTCAGTCTCGAAAACTGATAGTGGGTGTATGCCCAGCCAGGGTTCAAATCCCTGCTTCTCCGCCAGTTCGTTAAGATTTGGACCTTGTGCTTCCATCGGTGCGGGTTCGCTACAATAGGTTGCTTGCCAAAAAATGGCAACCAAAGGGTCGTTCTTAGTTGAGGGCGGCCCTTTTCATTCTTCTTAACAGCATCCCAAGCGGGCGAGCCAGTCCATACGTTTGCCCTGAAATTCAAAAAGCCTAATTTAATCACTGTAGATGCCGTTATTTAAGACCTCGATGCGAAATATCCTTATAACAAATCCGCTCAATGTTTTTCTATAAAAAGGGCGTGCATAAATAAGCGCTAAAGGATTTTCGATATAGCGACGAACCTCATTGTTAGAAAGAAGTTTAATCGATTCAATGTGGATCATGGTCGGCCGTTTCTCGAAGATCTTTCGGAATATTTCGCCTTCAGAATGCCAAGATAATGCTCTATGACCTCCTGCTTTATGTCCTTTGAGAAAACATCCTGCACCGCATATTCCCAATCATCGAAAAAAGAGAGCCCTTCCTTTTGGCATATGAAGGCAAGCTTGCGGTCCTTTAGTATAGGGAACAGCCCCGTGCCAGTGGGATCGCCCTCCCCAGCTATGGTCACTAGATAGAAGCGGTCTAGAAGGACGCGCGGCCTTCCGTCCGCCCTCTTTTCGTAACAAGAGAGGCTGATAATCAAATTGGTTTTTTCGATGGTCCTGGCGCATTCCTCGAACTCGAAGAACCCGATATGAGAAAAGAGCTCACGACAATCGAAAACGCTATTCTTTATAGGAACGTAGCCAAGGCCTGCCACATCGCCGTGAGCGATGAATTCGTTATAACGAACCTCGCGAGTGTCTTCCCCATCGAAATAAGAGTCAGAAAGAACGATTTCTTTCATGGTCTTAAGATATTCATCCTCGGCTTCCTTACCTTTTAGGCCTTCCTCATAATAGACTTTCAGCCTTTTGTCTTTCTCCGAGACGGCGATCGCATGCGAGTCGTTCAGAATCGGGCATCTGACGAGGACGCTCCCAGCGATGAGGGATTTAGCCCAAAACCAATCCCCCACCGCATGATTGTTGAGATAGATTTCTCTATCGCCTAGAAAGCGCCTGAATTCCTCATAGCCTTCCTTCGCCAACTTCTCTTCAACCCCATTTATGGTCAACCTGTCGCCACGCTCATTTATCGCGTCAATGCACGCAATTGCTTCGGCCCCGGTCTGGGGATCAACACATCCCCTCCCACTTTCCAAATCGATAAACGCAAACCCTGATTGCATGTTTCTTCCTCCTAAACAAATCTTATGGAATCGGGCGCCCAAAAAACGGTACTTCTAATAATTAGGCAGCCTTGTTTGAAGGACACCAACATATGGTTTTGACAAGTTCTCAGATTCCGTTGCCGTGATTCGTGCCATCGAGAAACTTTATAGCTTAACGATGAAAGACCGCTTTTCCTAAAATGATAGAATAAATGATAGAATAAAAACGTTGTTAATGCAGCCGTAATATCTATAATTTTATCAGATAAATACGAGACTATTTATGATTTTTAACAAATATAAGTACCTTATTAATCAATCATTCAAAGTTTCCTTTCTCTTGTCGTTTTTATTTTTTTGATAGAATAAATGATAGAATAAAAAAACAAGGAGGAGCATATATGAAAGACGAAGATGGCACCCTAGAATATAAAAAATCCATAGCTCAATTAAGAGAGGGCGTGATTTCGTTAAGCGCCATGCTTAACAAATCTTTTAAGGGCGAGCTTTATATCGGCGTATCACCAGATAAAACTCCACATAAATTCGATATATCAAAGAAGACGTTATCGGATGTATCAAATGAAATAAGGACGAATTTGAAACCGCTTCCGACCAAAATCGACATCGACAGAGTGACTTGGGACGGCGTAGATGTCATCCGCGTCTACGTAAAAGGAAGCGACACTCCTTATGCCGCATATGGTAAATATTATTCGCGTCTCGGTGAAGGCGACATACCGATGACCAACAGCCAACTCCAGCTTTATTTCGAACAAAAAAAGGAGACATACGCCAAGTGGGAAAACGAGCCAAGCGCTCATTCGCTCGATGACATCGATGAAGATCTACTTATTGGCGTCATTCGCGAAGCCAATGACAAAGGACGCCTGTCCTACATCTACAGAAACGTCAGAGAGGCCATGACCAAACTGGACCTCATAGACGAACAAGGAAACATCAAAATGGCTGGATATTACCTATTCGGAAAAGGAAAGCCTTTGTTGATAAAAGAAGCCAATTATCCGACAGACGAACGGACAGACTTTGGCGAGATAAAACAATTTCGAGGCAATATCTTCGAATGCATAGAAGAAATGAATTCCTATATCAGGAACCATATATCTTTTAAAGCGGACATCGTCGGATTAAAAAGGGAAGAAACGCCAGAAATCCCCCTGCGAGCCATTCGCGAAATCGTAGTAAACGCTTTTGCGCACGCCAAATATGCCTCTGAAGTAGATTCCATACAAGTCGCAATTTTCCGCTCCTCGCTGCGCATTAATAACCCGGGAACCATCTACCGCGATTATGATCCAATGCGCTTTGCTTCCTCAGAAATCGGCAGCAGAATCCGCAATCCTCTCATTGCATCAGTTCTCTATAAATGCGGTTACATCGATGCTTTTGGCACCGGATTTGATAGAACATTCACCCTTTGCGCTAAAAGCGGTGTGACTTATGAATATCATAACTCAGATTCAGGTTTTGCATTCATTTTCCATCGGAACCCAAATTTCCTCGCTGATAGAATAAATGATAGAATAAATGATAGAATAAAAAGCACTGACAAAGCCATAATTTCTGCGATTTCATTGAACAAATTCATCACTATCCATGAATTATCCAAAAAAATCAAGAAATCCGAGCCAACCATTAGTCGTCACCTCAACAAAATGTCCAAGAACGGCCGCATCCGGCGCATCGGTTCCAAAAAAGCCGGCTTTTGGGAAATAGTCGATTAAATATCGAGTTTTCACAATAACCCTATGCGCATTTATATCGTTCAATCGAATAAACAAGGCAGGAATAAGGCAAATCCACGACAAAGAAGCAAAACCCTGTCGTCGGCCTTCTTCGATGGCTTTTTGCATATTCATAAAATTGCAAAATCCCTGCAAAACACGAACAAAATATTCAATTTAACGTGCAAAACGGGGCTACTTTAAATTTTAATTACGAACAGTTTATGTTCACTTTGCTTTGATGAAAAGGCATTATATTCGCATGAAAAAGCGCTACTTCGGCAAACGGTTCTGCTTCTTATCGATACTAACCATGGGATTATTGTCGTCCGCTCTGGCATTGCCGTCGCTAACTGCTTTTACGACCGCTAACCGGGGCTATGAATATAATGGCGCTTTAACCGTCGGATCGGCTTTCGCTTTCATTTTCGGCGGCAACGCCCAAGTGAAAATGCACATTGGCGTTGGCGAGGCAATAGCAACCATCGCCTGTTCCGATGTCTTTGTTGCCATGAATCTTAAGCTTTTGATTGGCTATTGCGCAATGATAGGAGGCGCCTTTTGTTTCATCCTTTCATTTGTGTTTATTGCGTTAAAAAAGCGCAAAACAGCCATTTTATTTGCCTGGATATCTTTGTTAGCGCTTATTGCCGGCGGCGTTCTTTTCCTTATTTCTAAATCGGAGGTAGCTGCCGCTTTTTATGGAATCAGCAATGAAGAAGCCAAAACCGCGATTGAATCGACGGGACTTTCTTTAGACATAGGGTTATTAGGAAGCGCCATCTTCGCCTTTGCTGCCTCTTTGTCAACTTTTTTGAGTCTCATGGTCATGCCAAAAATCAAAATAGAACGCTAGCAAACTAATGGTCTTGATAGGTCGGACAATCGTCATTTGAATCGATATCCATAAGCCAACACGTTCAAAACAGGCCGCGCAAAACAATTTTTAAACTTAAATATTATCGTTAACGAATTGGTTTAGTATAGAAACGACCGCTGACGGAACTTAGTGGCATCACCTGCACAAAAGAGGTGTTGTCCTCTTTCTTTATGAGTTTCATAAGATGCGAGAGCTCATAAGAGGAAACGACCATCGTGAAGATATATCTCTCTTGTCCCGTGTAAACGCCTTTCCCCACCACCATCGTCGCGCCATGAGGCACCGATTCGATGAGGAATTCCCCTAAATCGCTGCGGCTGGAGACGATCTCGACTTTGACTTTCTTATTGCGGATATTAATGGCGTCGATAAGGGTTTTGGACACCAATAGATAGAGAACGCTATAAAAGGCGCCACCAACATGAGAGGCCACGACCGAGGGAGAGGTCCACCCCTCTTTGGTGATGACTAACAAAGTGAAGGAAATAAGCGAAATGGAATTCAAAATGAAGTTATATTTGCCAACCAGCGTCTTCTTCCTGAGGGCAATATAATAGGCGATGATGTCAATGCCGCCCGTGGAAGCGTCGATTTTAAAGCAGATGGCGCAGCTAAGCCCCGTGCAAACGCCCCCGAGCAACGCCCGCGATAACATCCCGCCGTTTTGGGCGATGAAACGGGCGATTTCTTGCATGACTTGGAGGTTCTCACAATTGAGCAACTTCATGAACAAAGAGGTTTCGACGACGTTGATCAAGGTATAGATGGTAAAACGCCTGCCGATCCCAAACCACGCCAAAAGACAAATGGGGGCATTGATGCAAAAATAGAGAACCGAATAAAGCAAGCTTTCGGGAATGATGCCTTTCGAAGAACCGGACCCATGAAT
>CAVKTU010000054.1:0-8330 GCA_963659395.1 Holdemanella sp.
TATCGAGGATCATCAACCCCCTGTCGGTGGGACGAATGCGGCCGTTTTCGCGTGTCAAAAGGCCGTCTTTGGCCAATTTCTCGTAAGCTCCCCCATAACGCGAAAGAAAAGAAAAACCGAAGCGTTTGGCGAAACGCTCCTCTTCGAAGCCCTCTTCCAAGCGGAGGTTGGTAAGGAAAAATTCCTTCAATTCCTCTTCGCGCGTGACCTTCTCTTCTTTAGCGCGATATTCTCCTCGCAGGTATTTGCTGAGGTTACGGGTATTCTCTCCCCTCACCCCTTGGACGTAACTAGCCGCCCCTAAGCCTACCGCGTAATATTCATCATCATGCCAATAGGTAAGATTATGTTTCGATACTTGGCCGTTTCTAGTGAAATTGCTAACTTCATATCTCTGGTAGCCGGCCTCCCTAAAACGTGCCAAAATCATCTCGTATTGGGCGCCCGAGAATTCCTCGTCCATCTCCTGATAGCCGTGGTTATAGAAGACCGTTCCCTCATTAACCGAGAGGCAATAGGCGGAAAGATGGTCGATATCTAGGCTTAGGAAGTTATCGATATCCGCTTGGACCTCCTCCTCGCTTTCGTTAGGCAAGCCATAGATCAGATCGGCGGAAAGTCGCGAAAAGCCCATCCTTTTCGCCAAGGCGATGCCGTCTTTGGCTTCTTCGAAATCATGCTGCCTTTCCATCAAGGACAGCAATCTAGGCACGGACGATTCGATGCCGATCGATAGGCGATTGACGCCATATTGGCGCAAAACCGCGAGTTTGTCCTCTTTGAGATCATCGGGATTCATCTCCACGCTGAATTCGTATCCCTCGCTTAAAAGGGGGCGCAACACGGAGAGAAGCTCCCTCAATAAGTCTAACGAAAGCGCGGAAGGCGTCCCCCCGCCGACGTAAATCGTCTCGAGTTTCTCTTTGATCGATAAGGACGCCAATTCCTTTTTGAGGGAGGCGAGATAAGAAAAAGCCCATCTTTCCGAATAAAGGACTTTGGCGAAGTCGCAATAGGCGCAAAGATGGTGGCAAAAGGGAATATGGACGTAAAGGGATTTGGCCACTATTCCCCTTCTTTTTCGCTTTCTTTTAAGGCGTTACGCTCCTCCTCGGGGTGGGCCTTGCGGTATTCCTCCATCGCCAAGGCGGTTTGCTCATCGCCTATCGGCTCGACGGTGCGGCTCATTTCCTCTTCCAAGGCCTCTTTGGCGGAGGGTTTTTCCTCTTTGCTCGCTTTATAGGCTTCTTTCGAGGCTTCTTCCATTTCCTTCTTCGTCTCTTCGTCTTCGACGTCGACGAGGACGCGGTTGACCTCTTCCTCGGCTATTTCGCGATCGCTTTTGGGCTTTTCGTCGCTTTTGAAGTGCTTGCTGTATTTGCGGACCAAGATGACGGCGATGACGATGATGCCGAAAATCAATACCAAGGCGAGGATGATGAACCAAGGTTGGGTGGTGACGCCGGCGAGAATGTTATTAAGCATATCCATTAGCTCCTTTTCTTAGGTGTGTAGACGAATTTGTTTTTGACCTGCATTTTTTCATAATAACCTTCTAAGGCCAATTTATCCATAGAAGTCCGCGCCGTTTCGTAAACGCAATGGGCGTGGGCCTTATATTGCTGGATGCTATAGAAGCGGCCGGGCGTGCAGTGTGTCGAGAGGAAAGAGGCTTGCTTGCGGTTGAGATTGGGGTTGGTTTCTAATAGATACCGCATATAATCCTTGGCTTCCTTCTCCGTCAGGACGTCAGGCTCGTAGGATGAAGCGATGGCGCGCCGCGCCCTTTCCCGCATCTCCTCCTCGGTGATGCTCCCTTGCGGAGGGAGGGCGTTTTTCTTAGCTGTCTCCGCCTTTTCCTCGACGGATGGCGTCTCTTTAGGCGCCGTCGCTTCTTCTGAAGGGGATAAAGCCACAGGTGATTCCGTTATGTCCTTCGCTTCCTCTCCCTTCTCTTCTTCGAGGAAAGCGTCGAAGGTCAGCTGCTCGTTTTTCGGCGGAAGGGGTTGCTCTAAGGCCTTTTGGCTGGCGATGCTTTTCTCCTCTTCGGAAAGCTGGTTGTATTCGGGGGAGAAAACGGCGATGCGGGCGTTATTGACCGATTCGATGACCTCCGAGGACATCCGTCCGATGCTTTTCTCGACGAAATCGAGGAAATAGGTCAAATCGCCGCTGCTGCGAACGTTTCGAAGCGCTTGCTCCCTCTCCTTCGAAGGCAATAGCCACCGCTCGAAGGGCAAAGAGAAGACGTCGGAGCCATATTGGGAGGCCAGAAAGCCCTTTAGCAAAATGGAGGAGAGGGCGTCGTTGCCCTCGGCAACAGGAGAGACGTAAGGCACATAGAAGGCGATGATGGCGGCTAAGGCGAAGGGTGATAAAGCCGCGGATGGATCGCTTAGATAGGAGAAAAGAGGATCCATATATTCCTCGATGTGGCCGGCGGGAGCCTTTTCCTGATCGTATCCGCCGAAACGCGAGAAAGCCGCTTTGCTAGCGGCGCCGACTTCGCGGTAAAAGGAAGTCAATTCCCCTTGCCCGCTGATTTTCATATAGGCCTCAGCCAAGAATTCCTCATTGACCGACAAAGGCGATTTATCGCAATAAAAATCGAGGGCGGAAAGGTAATTGATCGTCGGCAAATGGGCCTTGTCGCTTTCGCCATAAGTGCCATTAAGCAACGCTTTGATCGATATTTCGCCCATTTCAGATCCGCTTAATTCGTTGATGGCCTTCAGAATAGGGAGGAAAAGGGTTTTCCTGGCTTCCTTCCTCTCCTTTTCCCCCAAACGACTATTGATGGCTGAGACCATTTGCTTAATGGCCTCCGACGCGCGTTCCCATTTCCCCTTCAAAGTCGGGGTGAGGACGAGGGTGAAAGGACGGCCGCCAATCTGATGCAAAGGCAAGGAAAGGCGGTAATCGTCGCGATAAAGGAGGACTTCCCGCCAGAAATCGTCGATGGCGAAGAGCCCCAAGCTTTTGGAGACGCCGTTTTTGTCGAGGTAATTGAGATCGGTGGATTCTAATGCCACATTGGTGTATTTCTTCGTTTCCATAAATCCATTCTACACGAGATTCGAAAAGAGTAAATAAAATACTAATTCAATACTATAAAAATCCTATGCTGCTAGCTTATAAGATGATGGAAATGCCGTTAACGACTAGCAAAATCACTTCTTTTGATCGTCATCGAGAGAAAGGACGGCCATGAAGGCTTCCTGCGGCACCTCGACGGAGCCGATGGCCTTCATCCGCTTCTTGCCTTCCTTTTGCTTTTCGAGGAGTTTCTTCTTGCGGGAGATGTCCCCGCCATAGCATTTGGCCAAGACGTCTTTGCGCATGCTCTTGATATCGGCGCGAGCCACCACTTTGCCGTTGATGGCAGCTTGGACGGGCACCTCGAATTGCTGTTTGGGGATGATTTCCTTTAGCCGCGAGACGATGGCGATCCCCCTTTGGTAAGCGAAGGGGCGATAGACGATCGAGGAAAGGGCGTCGATGACCTCCCCGTTAAGCAAGATATCCATTTTCGCTAGGTCGCTATGCCGATAATCGTCGATTTCATAATCGAGCGAGGCATAGCCCTTGCTCATGCTTTTGAGACGGTCGAAGAAATTGAAGACGATCTCGCTTAAAGGAAGATGGTATTTGACCACTTGCCGCGTATCGTCGAAATAAACCAAATCATCATAAATGCCGCGCTTTTCCTGGCAAAGTTCCATGACGGCGCCAACATATTCCTTCGGCGTCATGATCGACGCGGCCACGAAAGGCTCTTCGATCGCCTTGATTTTGCTAGGATCGGGGAGGTCGCTAGGGTTATCGACCATCGTTTCCTCGCCGCTAGTGAGGATGACGCGATAACGGACGCTCGGGGCGGTCAAGATGAGATTCAAGCCGTATTCCCGTTCAAGCCTCTCTTGGACGATGTCCATGTGCAATAGGCCCAAGAAGCCGCAACGGAAGCCAAAGCCGAGGGCCTTGGAGCTTTCGGGCTCATAGACTAGCGAGGCGTCATTAAGGGAGAGCTTATCGAGGGCTTCCTTAAGATCCTCGTATTTGCGGCTATCGACGGGGTAAAGCCCGCAGAAGACCATCGGATTGATCTTGCGGTAGCCAGGCAAGGCCTTATCGCAGGGATTATTCGCTATGGTGATCGTTTCGCCAGGGAAAACGTCTTTGATATCCTTGATGGTGGCGGTGAGATAGCCGACCTCCCCCGCCGAGAGTTCCTTGACGGGAAGCTCTTTGGGGGTGCGGATGCCGATTTCGGTGACGACATAGGTTTTCTTCGCGGCCATGAGCAATATCTCATCGCCGACCTTCACCGAGCCGTCTTTGATGCGGATTAGCACGACGACGCCGCGATAGGAATCGTAATAAGAATCGAAGATAAGGGCTTTTAGAGGCGCTTTCGGATTGCCTTCGGGAGGAGGGATAAGCGCCACCGCCCTTTCGAGCATTTCCTCGACGCCGACGCCGGTTTTGGCACTGACTAAGGAAACGTCCTCGACGCCGATGCCAATCCTTTCCTCGATCTCCGCCTCGACTTTCTTGACGTCGGCGCTAGGGAGGTCGATCTTGTTGATGACGGGGAGGATCATGAGGTCGTTATCCAAAGCCAAATAGACGTTGGCCAAGGTCTGGGCCTCCACCCCTTGGGTGGCATCGACCACCAAAAGGGCCCCTTCGCAAGCGGCCAAGCTCCGCGATACCTCGTAACTGAAATCGACGTGCCCTGGGGTGTCGATCAAGTTGAAAATGTAGGATTCGCCGTCTTTGGCGCGATAGGAAACGGTCACCGCGTTCAATTTGATGGTGATCCCCCTTTCCCTTTCAAGGGCCATGTCATCGAGCATTTGGGCTTGGAGATTGCGTTTCTCGACGGCGCCGGTGCTCTCCAAAATGCGGTCGCAAAGCGTGCTTTTGCCATGGTCGATATGGGCGATGACGCTGAAATTACGGATTTTCCTTTGATCGAAGGGCATAAATACAGGCGGATTATATCCTATTTTCGATTGGCTTTATAGAAGGCTTTGATTTTCGGGGCGATTTCCGAGGCATCCGTCACCACTTCGTATTCATGCCAGACGCGCGAGAAGATGTCGCGGTATTGCCGTTGCGTGTAGCGGTTATCGATCAGAAGGGCCGCCCCCACATCCTCTTCCGTACGGATGAGGCGCCCGACGGCCTGCATCACTTTGTTGATGCCGGGGTTCCTATAGGCATAAGCGAAACCCATCGCCAGCTTCTCATCGAAATATTTCCTTAATTCCTCCGTCTCGAAATTGACCTGCGGCAAGCCGATTCCGACGACCGCCACCCCGATCAGGCGGTCATAAGGCAGATCGATCCCCTCGGCGAAAGAGCCGCCGATCACCATGACGCCGACGTGGCTTTCCTTCGGGTTGAGAGCGAAATTCTCTAAGAAGGCCTTCTTTTCCTCCTCGCTCATCCCCTCTTTTTGGATATGCACCTTCGTTTGGGGGGAGAAAGATAAAAGGGGGGCGATCATCGTAAGATACTGGAAACTAGGCAGATAAACGAAATAATTGCCCTTTTTGGCCATGACGAAGGCTTTTAGGTAAGAAGCCACCTCCTCTAGTGTCTGCTCCCTGCTCTTATAGCGGATATCGACGGTCGGGGCGAGGATAAGGCGGAAATGCTTGGATGAGAAAGGCGAAGGTAAAAGCAGATAAGGGAAATCCTTCTTCCCAAGCGAGCTTTCCATGAAATAGTCGATGGGCGAGAGGGTGGCGCTAAGGAAGACGGCGCCTTTGACTTTGGAAAAATCCTCCATAAGCATCGGCGAAGGATCGAGGCAAAAGGCGGCGACGCTTCTCTTCCCCTTTCCTTTCTTCGTGGCGTAATATAGCAAAGGCAACCCCTCGTCGATGAAGGTCGTAAGGCGATAGATCTTCCGCGAAAGCTCATTTATTTCCTCAGGCAGTTTGGGCAATTTATCATCGGATGCGCATCTTTTCTTCGCCTCAAGGAAGGAAGAGAGGGCTTTGGCTAAGGAGGGAGGGAATTCGGAAAGGGTCGCTTCCCCTTCTTCAGGGATCTCAATGGTCGCCATTTCCTTGAGGATCTTCGTTAACCGCAAGATCGGGCTTTTGCTCGGATAGCCTTTGAGGGCGGCTTTCGCTTTCCTGATTTCCCCGCCGCTAAGGCGCTCGCTATAGCATTTGCGGCCCCGCTCAACGAGGTTATGGGCCTCATCGACGATAAGGAAATACGAGGAGGGGTCGGCCTCTAAGCCGAAATAACGCTCGAGCTTGGCGAAGGGATCGAGAAAATAATTGTAATCGGCGACGATGACGTCGCTTTCTAGCGATAGATCTAATTGTAGTTCAAAAGGGCAAACACGGTATTTCTCCGCCAAAGCGGTTATTTCCTCCTTCCCTAGATGGGGACAAGAAGAGAGGGCTTCTTGGCGCACTTCGGGGAAAAGATCGTAATAATGCTTGGCGAAGGGGCAATCGTCGGGCTGGCATTCGGAGCCTTTCGAGAGGCAAATGGCCTCTTTGGCGCTTAAGGTGGAGGAGCGGATCGCCGCCCCTTTCTCGCTTAATAGCTCTAGCGCCTTCTCGGCGGCGGCTTTGCCACTATTCTTGGCGGAAAGGAAGAAGACCTTATCAAGTCGCGAATGGGCGAAGGCCTTGATGCTCGGATAAAGGGAGGACATCGTCTTGCCGATGCCCGTGGGGGCCTCGATATAGAAATAACCACCGCCCTTGGCCACCGAATAGACGTATTTGGCCATCTCCCGCTGGCCCTTGCGGAAATGCTCGAAAGGGAAAGGGAGACGCTCCACGCTTTCGTTACGCAAAGCGAAATGGCGATAGACTTCCTCTTGTCTTTCTAAGAAAAGGTCGATAAGGCCTGTTACTTTCGCTTCTAGCTCCGCCAAACGAAAGACTTTGCTATGAATCTTCTTCTCCCCCGTCTTTTGGGAGATATAAGTCAATTTGACGCCGGCTTTCTCGCCGCCTTCCTTCATTAGGTATAGCAAGGCATAGCAAGAGGCTTGGCCCAAATGCCATTCGTATTGCTCCTCATAGAAGGAATCGAGATCGCTCACGGTGCTTTTGATCTCATCGATGATAGGGTAAGCGCCGCCGAGGATGATCCCATCGGCCCTCCCTTCGAGCTCCACGATGGCCTTTTCCCGTTCGAAAACGCCTTTTAATTCCACCTCCGAGAGGTATTCCTTGCCTTGCTTGGCTTGATAGGCGGCGTGGATTTGGCTGCCTAGGCGCATCGTCTCGCGGTTATATATCCGCATGTCGATGTCGCCCCTTCTTAATAAGGAATCGACCAAGCCATGCACGCTTAAGGAAATAGTGCGTTTCATTAGCGAACCAGCGTATCGGGAAGGATATGATGGCCATTAAGGAAACTAACGGCATCCATCTCCTTCTTCCCTTCCTCTTGGATTCTTAATAACGACAAAACCCCGTCGGCTAAATGAAGATAGAGATGCTTTTTATCGGCGGTAAGGCTCCCGATAAGACCATTCGGGGCATCACTAATAACGGCGGCTTCGAAGATCTTGAGCTTCTTATCGCCAAGGTACACGAAAGCGCCCGGCCTCTCGCTTAAAGCGCGGACATAATCGCGCGCTTGCTTAACACCTAAGGTCAGCGGCAGATGCTCGTCTTCGGGCAAGATCTTGGCGGCGAAGCTAACTTCCTTCTCCTCTTGGGGGACGCCACAAAGCTCCCCGTTAACAAGCGGCAGAAGGTCTTTGACGATCAAGGCGGCGGCTGCTTCGCCCATTTTGCTCGACACCGACGAATAATTGTCTTTCTCTTCGATTACGAAGGATAGGCGATCATAGACCTCGCCCGCATCCATTTCCTTGACCATCCGCATAAGGCAGACGCCGGTTTCCCTCTCGCCGTCCATAATCGCCCGCTGCATCGGGGCGGCGCCCCGGTATTTCGGCAACAACGACCCATGGAGATTATAAGCGCCATACGGGGCTGATGATAGGATTTCCTCGGGCAAAATCTGCCCATAGGCCACGCAGACGATGACGTCGTAAGAAAGGGAAGAAAGGAAATCCCTCTCCTTCCTTATCCGATGGGGCTGATAGACGGGGATATCATGTTCTAACGCCACTTCTTTCGTCGGCGTCGCCTCTAATAAGCCCTTCCTCCCCCGCGGCTTATCCTCTTGGGAGATGACGGCCGTAAGGGAAAATCCGCCTTCGATTAAGGCTTTTAAGACGGTGGCCGCCAAGACGGGGGTCCCTAAGAAGAGAACTTTAAGATCGGATGGTTTGCTGAAATGCATCGCCATCATTCTACAATAAAGCCTAGCGC
>CAVKTU010000055.1:0-8312 GCA_963659395.1 Holdemanella sp.
GGGCAACGGACATCGTTTCATAATCCGAGACGATGTATTCTGGCTCCATGGCAAGCCCCGAATGCTTCTTCTCATGATAACCGGTATTAAGGAAGCGCTTAGGGGAGCCGCCGTTATCGGCGTAAATCACGATGCTAGGGAAATCGGTGAGGATATCCAAGGAACAAAAAGGACTCTCTAAATGGGCGGAAACCCCCTCGTTATCATCTAGCGCGAAAGCGTGATCGATGCCTCCCGTGGGAAGAGAAGAAACTTCTTCGTTATCCATGGCGGCCCCAAGAGGCCGCAAAGAACGGAAATCTAGGCATGAGGGCACCGCCTCTAAGCAAAGGGGGATCAGCTTCTCATCGTATTTGGTCGTCCGCGATGAATCAACCCTTAAGGAGTGGTTGCTGACATCTAAATATCCACCGAGGTTGAAATAGCAATGGCTCGTTAGGGACAAAGGCGTCTTCTTATCGCTAGAGGAGTCAAAATAGATGGCAAAACGCGCCTCTTTTCTATATATGCGGTAAGTGATATCGCTATGAATATTCCCTGGGAAGCCACCATCGCCGTCAGGGCTATCGATACTAAAAACGACATCGACATAATCATGATGTCCCTCGTCAATTCGGAAGGAAAAGAAACGGAAGCTATAGCCATTGGGGCCGCCATGAAGGACGTTAGTGCCTTCATTGGTCAATAAAGGATAACTCTCCCCTTCGAATTCCAAGGCGCCGTTTCTAATCCGCCCGGCCACGCGGCCGATGATCTTGCCGTAATACGCCGTCGAGGACATCCAAGAAGATAAATCCTTCTCACCGATCAATAGTTCCCGGCCATCCAGCGTCAAGCGGTATATCCCCGCGCCATAATCGCATAAGATGAAACGAAGGCCCGCTTCATTTGCGACATCGATGAGAGTCGCTTGACCATCTTTCCTTGTGGCAATCACCATTTACATTAGCTCCTTTATGATGGATTTAAGTTCTTCTTTCGAATATTCCTTGGGCACGGGATAAAGAGGATTGGCTTCTTTGGCGGCATGTTCGCTTAAGGCCTCCAAATCCCCTTCTTTGATGATTCCTTCGAAGGTGGGAGCGATGCCCATTTGGGCGTTCATCTCCTCTAATTTGGCGATATAGGCCTCGGCCTTTTTAGCAAGCGAGGCGTTATAAGGAAGAAGGGAACTGGCGTCGGAGAGCCTCGCCAAAGGCTTATAGACCTTCGAACCATAATGCCTAAGCATTTTCGGCAAGATCGTCGCGTTGGCTAAGCCATGCGGAATATTATAGAAACCGCCTAAGGCGTGCGCAATGGCATGCACGTAGCCGACATAGCTGCGGGTGAAGGCGACGCCGGCCATATAAGAGGCCTTAAGCATCCTTTCGCGCGGCTCTTTCGCTAAGGGATCGCGATAGAAATCCTCTAACGAGGAAAGGATGATGCGGGAGGCTTGGACGCAATAGGATTTGGTTTTGTGGGTCCTGGCTTTGCCGATATAGGCTTCCACGGCATGAGTTAGGGCGTCCATCCCCGTCATGGCGATGATGCTGGATGGCAAGCTCATAAGGGTCACGGGATCCAAAACGGCCAAATTGGGAAGCAAATGAGGATCGGTTACGGCGAATTTGTCTTTCGTCTTCTCGTTTAATAACACGGCGGCGATCGTCGCCTCGCTCCCCGTGCCGGCCGTCGTCGGGATGGCGATAAGCATCGGATAACGCTTACGCACCTTCAATAAGCCTTTAAGTTTTTGCGGGTTCTCGATTTTATTGGCCACCATCGCCCCCACAACTTTGGCGGCGTCGATAGCCGAACCTCCGCCATAAGCGATGATGGAATCGCAATTGCCTTCCATGAGGGCGCTTTTGGCTTCGAGGACGCAAGCGAAGGTGGGGTTTGGCACCACGCGAGAATAAACGACGGGATCATATCCTTCTTCCCTAAGCGAATCCATCAAAGCGATGAAAGGCTTTGAAGAGGGCCTAGAGGCGGAGGTCACGATGAAAGGGCGATAGAAATGCTTCTCCTTAAGATAAGCAGCCACCATTTGGAGGCTGCCTTCCCCTTCGATGGTCTCGGGTTCCTTGAACCGCAACAATGGCAAAAGCAATTTGTTTAAAACGAACTGACGGAAGCGGCAATACGCACGAGCGAAAACATTCATCTTCCTTCCTCCTATAACAAGGGCGAAATGAGTTCCAATATCGCCCACAAAAACCACTTCTTTCGGCGCATGGCCTTCCATTCCTTGAGCGTGATTTCCTCGCTTACGGCGAAGGAATCAAGGAAATCCTGCTTAATATCCCTAATCGCTTTGGAGCCCACTAGCAAGGTGCTATTCTCACTATGGAGATATAAGGAGCGATAATCGATGTTGATGGTGCCAATGGAGGCGATTTTATCATCGGCCACGAAGGTCTTTTGATGGACGAAGCCAGGCTTATATTCATAAATGCGCACGCCCTTCGTTAGGAGCTTGCCATAATTCTTCCTGGTAAGTTCGAACACCAACTTTTTATCGGGGATATGCGGGGTTAATAGCCGCGTGTCAACGCCGCCCAAACTCGCCCTGATCATAGCGTCCCTCATCTTCTCGTCGGGCAATAGATAGGGGGTGGACATATAGACGTATTTCTTCGCGGAATCCAAAATGGAGACGTAAACCTCCTCCCCTAAGGGAGTGTCGTCATAAGGGATATCGCCATAAGGCAGAACATAGCCGTCGCTAGCAGGGAAGCCCTTATCCTCGTCAATATGCCGCTCGGGTTCATAGACGGTGTAATCGATATGCTTGCCGATCTTCCCGAAATTGGCTTCGTAATCCGCCAAAAAGAGGAGGGTGTATCCGTAAACGGCCTTGCCCTTGACCATGATGGCGTTATCCTTCCAATGCCCGAAGCGCGCTTCTTTGTTGATATATTCGTCGGCGATGTTGATGCCGCCGCTGAAGGCGGTATGGCCATCGATCACCATAATCTTGCGGTGGTTGCGGTTATTCATTCGCACATCGAGGAAGGGCTTAATCGGGCGGAAGGCATAGGCTTTGATCCCCATCTTCCTTAGGGCTTTGTCGTAATGCGAGGGGGTGGCCCCTAAGTTACCGACATCATCATAAATAAGACGGACATCGACCCCCTCCTTGACCTTCTCTTTGAGGATGGAGAGGATGCTATACCACATATGCCCAGGTTTGATGATGAAGAATTCGATAAAGATATAGTGCTTAGCTTTCTCTAGCTCCTCGAGCATCTTAGGGAAGACGTCATCGCCTAAGGGATAATAAGAAACCTCGCTGTTGGAGAAGATGCGCCCGCCCCTCTCCTTCTCGATCATCGAGGCGATGCGGGCGCCTTCTGGGGAATATTCCTCGATCGCCTCCTCGAAATTCTCTTGTCTTTTCTCTTCGGAAAGCAATTCGTAGTAGCGTTTGCTATACGCTTTAGCGCGTTTGGTGGTGATCTTATGAGCGAAAAGAAGATAGAAGACGGCTCCGAAAAGAGGGAAACAACCGACTAGGAAGAGCCAACCGACCTTGTATTCGTTCTCTGAATCGTTATTGACGATGAAGATTCCTAAGATCAAAGAAAGCAGCCAAACGGCCAAAAGGAAATATAAGGCGTAATTGCTTTGGAGGCCGCCCGTGAAGAAGACGACGCAAAAATGGATGACGAGGGCTAGCTCCAAGAGGACGATGAGAATGGTGAAGGCCTTCTGCCAAAAGCCGCTACGGAAAAATTTCATCGCGCTAATTCTAGCAAAGCTAGAAAAAATGTAGTAGCAAAAGACATCGTATAGACATTCGGGATATAGGCGCCAAAAGCCGCCATCTCACACGAACATGATCGAATAGATCGGCAAAGCGACCAGGTTGCCTTTGGCTATGGAAACGTTCTTGTTGCCGAAAACATATCCTCGTTTCAATTTATAAGCGCCATCGGGGGCGACGAGCTTAGGAATCGCGCGAAAATTATTTTGATCGTTGCCCGATTTGATCTCTAGCGGCAGCACCGCCAAGGAGGCATAATCGTTGATTAAGAAGTCAACTTCCCCTGCTTTCTTGCTGTCGAAATAATATAAGGCATGACCATGGGATGCGAGCTCCATCGCGCAAGCCGTTTCATAAACGAAGCCCAAATTGATGCCGGCATCGGCATCCAATATCGCGGAAATATTGTTCTTATAGAGAAGATTGGTGAGGATGCCAACATCGTTATAATAAAGTTTAACCAGGTTTTTGGCGATCGATTCATTCAAAGGGAAATGGGGGTTGCTGATGGCCCTAGCGACGTTGGCTACGCCCGAAGCCAGCAAATATTCGACTTCGTCTTCGTACTTCGCCAAATTGGCATCGCTTACGTTCTCGATTTTCTTGTATTGGAGCCTCTTCACTTTGTTTTGCATGTTGGAGACCAATAGATCATAGATCCTCGCGATTCGCAATTTATGTTCAGCGTCATATTTAGCGCAGTCTTCCTTGTAATAATTAAACGTCTGAGTTTGGACGTTCCTCGTCCTCATCACGTTCCTATTGATGACGTATTCGGTGACGGCGTCGGGGAGGCCGCCAGCGATAAGATAATCTTTGAATAGCGACAAGATTCTCTCGTGAAGCGCTTCTTCGACTTTCTCTTGCTTTTCAAAGCATTCCCGTAGATATCCGATAACCTCTCGACTTACGTTATTGGCCCATAGGAATTCCTCGAAATCCATCGGATACATCCGCACCTCATCGATGGAACCCATGGGGATGAATATGTGTTTCATGGTAATGCCAAGTAGCGACTCGCTGGCAATATAACGATACCTATCTTCTTTTCTTAATTCCTTTAGCATCGTGATGAGATGGGGATAATATTGAATCTCATCTAGAAAAATCAGCGTGTCTTGCTTCGCGCCTAATTTGCCACCATATAAGGATCCGAGAAGCAAATAGAACGCTTTGGTGGTTTTGGCGTTGGCGAATAAGGCTACCCCTTCATAATCCGTCTTCAAATCGATTTCGATGTAATGAGGGAAAGATTTGGACGCCGTCTCGCGAATGATATAGCTCTTCCCGATTTGCCTGGCTCCGTCGATAACGAGAATTCTCCCGTTATCATCGCGATAATAATCGTTCAATAATGTTTCTATTTTGCGGTTAAACATGCTTCAGTTCCTCAAGGTTATCGGTTTTTCCAATAAATTTATTACCTGTTTTATCGGTTTTTCCAATAAATGCTATTCATGAAACTCGAAAGCGACAACGCTTTGTCGCATTCATGTCGTTTTCGTGTCGCTTTCGTGTCGCTTTCATTTGAAAGAGACCGTTTCGAATGTATAATGTTCTGAGGAGGAAATGTCATGAAATTTGGCAAAGAAGGCGAAAATGTGGAATTCAAGAAATCGACTGCCCAACTAAGCAAATCGATGGACGATATCGTGAGCATGCTCAATAAAAGCGGCGAAGGCGTGCTCTATTTCGGCATCAAACCCAATGGCGAGGTTTGCGGGCAAGAAATAACCGCCAAAAACCTTAACGACGTAGCCGAAAACATCAAAGCGAGCATCAAACCGATGATCTATCCAAAAATCGAAGAAATCAAATTGGACGGAAAAGACGTCATCCGTGTTTCCTTTTCCGGCAACGAAAGGCCTTATTCCAGTTACGGCCGCTATTTCAAAAGGGTCTATGACCGAGCCGAGGAAATGAGCGCCGAAGAACTAAAAGAAACCTTTGCCTCCTTGGATTACACCTCCTCTTGGGAAAACAATAAGACGAATTGGGGCTTAGAAGCCATCGATCACGAAGCTTTGAAACGCTTCTATGAGCAATCCGTCTCTTGCGGGCGTTTGGAGCCGCTTACCGTTTACGATGAGCAGGGATTGTTGTCCGCTTTGGGGCTTCTTCTCGACCAAAAGCTCACGAATGCCGGATATTTCCTTTTTTCCTCCAAACAACCCGTCGTCTTGAAAGCGGCCATCTATTCGACGGATGAACGGATTAACTTTAATGACATTCAAAGATGGAAAGACAATATCTACAACTTAATAGACAAGGGAATCATCTATATTAAGAACAACATCCGTTGGAAGGTGGAGAGCAGCGGCCTCGCTAAGCGAATCGAGGTTCCTGAAGTGCCAATCGATGCCATAAGGGAAATCGTCGTCAACAGTTTTGCCCATGCCAATTATCGTGGCGAAACGGAACACGAAATCGATATCACCCCCACCGAAATCGAAATCTATAACCCCGGCGCCTTCCCGATGAACCTCACACCAGAATCGTTCGTCTCCAAGAGAAGGAAATCCCTTCCGAGGAACAAAGTCATTTTGGAGATGTTATACAAATGCAAGAACGTTGAAATGTTCGGGTCTGGTTTTAAAAAGGTATATAGCCTCTGCGAGGAAGCGGATATCAAGGTGAGTTATGATCTTGACCCCTACGGCTTCTCTTTCTTATTCCATCGTAATCGCAACGATATTCATCAAAACGATCTTCCCTCAAAGAAGGGCTCTGATTGGATGAGCGATATCGATAAATCCGTCTTATCGCTCATTGAAGAAAACCCTTCGATCTCTTCCAAAGAGATATCTGAAAAACTAGGTTGCTCTCCCCGAACCGTGCAAAGGAGTTTTCTTTCGTTAAAAGAGCAAGATAAAATCAAACGAAAAGGCACTATCCGCAGAGGCTATTGGCAAATAACCGGATGAAACAAAAGCTCAAGGACGGCCATAAGTCATTTCTTTTTGTTAGAACCTAAGTCGTCTAAAACACACGGTAAAGCGTACATGGGCTTTAATTCCAGCATATCGTCATTTCCAAAATCGTTTTGGGAAAACAAAATTCGGCGAGAGATGAAACGCGAATATTTCTTAGAAAAACGGTTGATGGATTGGTGATTCTTAACATCCGACGATTTGATTTCGATAGGAACGACTTTTTTACCATCGCTAAGCAAAAAATCGATTTCAAGCATTTTCTTATCTCCTTCATCACGCCAGGTGAAATAGTGTAATTCCCTGCCTGAGGCGACGATCATCGACGCGGCGACGTTTTCATATAGAAATCCTAGATTGGCGGAAAGCTTATCGCCAAGCAGCTTCGCATATATGTTCTCAACGCCGTCCTTTTTCTCATCGACAAGGAGGCTGGTTAATAAGCCGATGTCCGAAAGGTACAATTTATAGCAATCGCCCTCTTCCGTCAGATTGAGAGGGATCTCCGGAGAACGCACGCAAGAAGAAAGCAAAACGGTCTTCGAATCAATTAGATCGTATAGAAGAGAAGCGTCTTTGTCCGTTTTCTTTTTCTTAATGGCTTTGCCTAAAGAGAATTTGTGGCGATTGAGGGAAAACTGGCTGGGGATGCTTTCGTAGATCGCCGCCATGCGACCGCTGGGATCGATCTTACGAAAATCGTCTTTGTATAATTCGATGATCCTTTTTTTGATCACGTCAATTTCTTGGAAATTCTTTCCGTCGACATAGGCGGCCACCGCTTGCGGCATCCCCCCAACAGCCATATATAACCGAAACCTTCTCATCAGAACATTATTCGTCGCTCTAAGGGGCTTATTCATGGCAACGGCTTCCCGTAACAAATCGTAATTCTCGCCGGTGGCCCAACAAAATTCCTCGTAATCCATCGGATAAACAGGGATTTTCATTTCCTCGGATGGTATTAGGATGTTCTGAACGTTTTTCTTGATGCTTATAAGAGAGCCGGTCTCGATGTAATCATAACGACCGTCGGCCACCAAATGTTTGATGGCTTGCCTCGCTTTCGGGTAAAGCTGAACCTCATCGAAAATGATGAGGGATTCACGATGGTATAACTTAACTTTGAAATGATTTTGAAGTTCCAAGAAGAACAAATCCAGTTCATTGATGTCCTCTAAAATCGTTTCCAATGCCGGGGTCAACTTCGAAAAATCGATCAAAATATACGACCGGTAATTCTCTTTGGCGAAATGCTCGGCGATGGTGCTTTTCCCAACGCGTCTAGCGCCCTCTAGCAAGACCGCGTATTGCCCCGCCCATTTTTCTTTCCATTCCTGGAGGGCAAAGGAAACCTTCCTCTTAAACATAAAATCCTCCTTCGCTAGTGGCATTTTATGAAACATGTTCCACTTTTTCAATATCGATAATGTCAAAAAGTTCCACTTTTTCAACATCGAAAACGCCAAAAAATTCCACTTTTTCAACATCGCCTTCTTTTTGGCCTGACGATAATGCTTTCTCTTATTTCAGATTTTTCTGATTTTTTGAAATAAGGAATGAAAATACGGAGACTTATTTCAATTTTTATCGTTTTCTTGAAATAAGAAGCAAGAAAGGCAAAACCC
>CAVKTU010000056.1:0-8265 GCA_963659395.1 Holdemanella sp.
CCCTCCAGCGAAAGCGCTTTGGCCGAAGCGGAGGTCGAATACCAAGACGTCACCGCCAAGACGATGTACGTTTCCTTCGATGTTTGCGATGGAAAGGGGCTATTGACCGACGAAGATAAGATCGTCATCTGGACGACGACCCCTTGGACGATCCCCCATAACCAAGCCATCGCCTTAAACCCCAAATTCGAATACGGCCTTTATGAAACGGAGAAAGGGCGTTTGCTTTTTGCCGTCTCCTTATTAGGGAAGATCCAAGAGAAATTGGGGTTGAAGGAAGCCAAGCTTTTGCGCAGCTTCCACGGGCAAGACTTAGAAGAGGTGACCGTTTGGCACCCGTTATATAAGAAAACGTCGCTAGTCATCATGGCCAGCTACGTCACCGATAGCGATGGCACGGGTTGCGTCCATATCGCCCCCGATTTCGGCACCGACGACTTCAACGCCGCCTTGCGTTATGGTCTTAAGCCCTATTGCCCGATCGACGAGAAAGGCGTCGTCCATATGGAAAAGGGCGATCCCATCGACGGTTTGTTTTATGAAGACAGCAACGACGTGGTAATAGATCTCTTAGCGAAGAACGGCCATCTTCTTAAAGAAGAGGACATCGTCCATAGCTATCCGCACGATTGGCGGACCCATAAGCCCGTCATTTTCCGCGCCACCCCGCAATGGTTCTGTTCCATCGCCCCCATCAAGGACAAATTGCTCGAAGCCGTCCATAAGATCAATTGGATGCCTTCGTGGGGCGAAGAGAAGATGGTCAATATGATCAAAGACCGTAACGATTGGTGCATATCCCGCCAAAGAAGCTGGGGCGTGCCGCTTCCCATCATCTATAACGAAGACGATACTCCGATCATCGAGAAGGAAGTTTTCGAACATATCCGCACGGTTATCGCCAAAGAAGGCTCCAACGGTTTCTTCGCCCATACGGCGAAGGAATTATTGCCGCCTAATTACCATAATGACCGCTCGCCGAACGGTGATTTCCGTAAAGAAACCGATATCATGGACGTTTGGTTCGATAGCGGCTCTTCGTGGAACGGCGTTTTAAGGGAGAGGGAGATGGGCTATCCCGCCGATCTATACCTCGAAGGAAACGACCAATACCGCGGCTGGTTCAACGCCTCGCTCATCTTAAGCGTGGCGGTGACGGGGGAAGCCTCCTTCAAAAATTGCCTGACCCATGGTTGGGTGATGGACGAAAGTTGGAAGAAGATGTCCAAATCGGCTGGGAATGGCATCGATCCGAATAAAGTGGCCAACCAATTTGGGGCCGACTTGTTGCGTTTATGGGCCGCCAGCGTCAATTACGAAAGCGACGTCCGCATCAGCGAAGCGATCATTTCCGCCATCAGCGATCAGTACCGCAAAATCCGCAACACCTTCAAATTCATGCTTGGCAATCTTAACGAAGGAGAAGGGAAGGCCTATTTCCCTAAAGAAGAGGCCCCCGAATTATCCAAGATGGACCATTTCATCCTGATGCGGCTAGAGGAAACGAAGAACAGCGCCCTAAAAGCCTATGAATCCTATTCCTTTTCGAGCGCTTTGAGCGTTTTGACCAACTTCATGGTGGAATTATCGAGCTTCTACCTCGACGTCTCCAAAGACGTTTTGTATTGCGATAAGCCGACTAGCAAACGCCGGGAAGGGGTATTGTACGTTCTATACGCCCTTTGCCATGACCTTTGCTTGCTATATAACCCCATCCTTTCCTTCACGATGGATGAGGTCTATTCCTATTTGCCAGGCGCTAAGAAAATCTCGCCTCAACTGGAGGATATGCCAAAAAAGAGCCACGTCTATAGCGAAAAAGACCACCAAGAATACGACAAATTCCTTCTTCTTCGTAGCGCCGCCCTCAAAAAGCTCGAAGAGGCGCGTAACGCCGGCGTTATCGGTTCGAGCACCGACGCTTCGTTGACCTTAAAAGTCGCCGATGAGTGGCTATATGGATATCTTAGCTCCCTAAGCCAAGAAGAAGCCGCCTCCTATTTCGGCGTCAGCGAAATCCATATAATGAATGAGGAAGGGGAGAACGAGGTAAGAAAGAGCGATCTTCCCGTTTGCGAGCGCTGCCGTTTGCATAAAGAAGGGCTCGAAGAAGACGAAGAAGGGCATCATTTATGCCACCGTTGCCATGATGCCCTAGGAGATAATAATGGCTGAAAACGAAGGAAAGAGGGAAAAAGAGGAGACGATAACCCCTCTTTTCGCCAAAAAGGAAGGCGATAAGAAAACGCGTCCTTTCCTTTATTTCCTGGCATGGTTGCCTATTTTATTGGTCGCCATCGACCAAATAAGCAAGTGGCTGGTCGTAAGATTCGTTTCGCCTCTTACCCCTAGCAGCGTCGAAGTGATCCCCCATTTCTTTTATATCACCCTCACTTACAACAAAGGCTCCTCCTTCGGGATGGGCGGGGATATCCCTTGGATGCGATACGTCTTCATCGTCATTTCCTGGGCCGCTTCGGCGGCGATGCTTGTCTATGGCATCAGAAATTGGCGGAAAAAAGACACTTTCATTGACATCCTTCTTTCCTTTTGTTTGGCGGGAGCGGTGGGAAATGGCATCGACCGCACTTTCTATTGGGAGAGGACGGTTGGCTTTAGCGGAGTCATCGATTTCTTCCAATTCTATATCTTCGGATACGGGGAGGGGAAGAGCTCCTTCGCCATCTTCAACGTTGCCGACATGTATCTGACTTGCGCCATCTTCGTCTTGATCGTTTTGCTTATATACCGTGAGATCAAAGGCGAGAAAAAAGCCAAACAAATTAAGCAAAAATGAAGACGATTTCGTTATCAGAAAACGAGCAGGGGAAGCGCCTCGACGAGGCCCTTTTTTCGACGGGGATTTGGCCCTCGAGAAGCCGTATACAATCACTGATAAAGAAAAAAGAGATATTGGTAAATGACAAGCCATCAAAGCCAGGGTATATCGTATCTCTTTCCGATGTTATAACTTACCAAGAAACTACTAATATCTCACTATCGCCACTTGCGGAAGATATCCCCCTCGAAATTATCTACGAAGATGCGGATATCCTGATTGCTAATAAGCCGGCGGGCCTCGTCGTCCATCCGGGCAACGGCCACCCCTCGGGAACGCTCGTAAACGCCTTATTGGCACGTGGCACCCCCTTATCCTCCTTGGGCGGCTCTTTCCGCCCGGGGATCGTTCACCGCATCGACAAAGATACCTCGGGGTTACTCGCCATCGCCAAAACCGATAAAGCCTTCATTAGCCTATCGGAACAATTAAAGGATCATTCGATGCACCGCGAATATTTGGCTTTGGTTGACGGAATAATCGCCGAAAAGAAAGGAAAGATTGACGCTCCGATCGGGCGCGACCCCCTTCACCCCATCAAATTCGCCGTCAATCTCTCTAACGGCAAGGAGTCCATCACCTATTTCGAAGTTAAGGAACGCTATAGCGAGCGCTTTAGCCTCGTCGATTGCCGCCTTTTAACGGGAAGGACCCATCAAATCCGCGTCCATTTCGAATATATCGGCCATCCGATCGAAGGCGATCCTCTGTATGGAAACAACAATCGCCATCTTTATAAGAACGGCCAGCTTCTACACGCTTACCGCCTAAGCCTTAGACACCCCACTAGCGGGGAGGAGGTGACCTTCGAAGCGCCCTTGCCCGCCGCCTTCGCGGATATTTTGGCCTCCCTTCATCCTTATTTCCCCAAATAATCGAGGATTTTAAGGTAATTCTTGAAATTTATCTTGGCGACCTTCCTTAATTCGTCTACGCCATGCTTTTTGACGAATTCGACGGCGAAGGAATTAACGCCTTCGCCCGCCCCGAAAGGAAAGGAAACGCCGTATTTATCGCCCATCTTCTTCATTTTAAGCAAAAAGGAATAGCGGGCGATGACGCTAGAAAGGGCCACGGCGGGGAAATGCGATTCCCCCTTGGTGCTAAAAAGGATATTATGACAGACTTCCTTTTCGTCTTTTAGGTAAGAATAATACAAGTTCTCTTCGGCAAATTGGTCTTGATATAAATAAGCGGACGGATAGCGTTTGTGAAGCTTTAACAAGACGGCGTTATGCATCTTCGCCTTGATGGCATTCATGTTATTAGACGCACTTACCTCGTTATATTTCTCGTTATCGAGGGAAAGATGCGAATAGGGGAAGCGTTTGATGAGGGAAGGTCCGATTTCTAGGATCTTATCGTCATCCATCTTCTTGGAATCGGTGACGCCTGCTCGCTTAATCTCCTCCAAATCGCTTCGCGTCAAATAAGCGGCGCAAACCTCGATCGGACCGAAGAAATCGCCGGTGCCAACCTCGTCGCTGCCGATTTGCGGATAGCCGATCAATAACCTTAGGGGGTCGTTAAGGGGCTTAGGGGAAGGGGCATCGCTTTCCTTTAAAGCGGGTTCCCATATCCGCGCTTCCTTATAAGCTCCTTCCCCTTGGAAGAGGGCTTTGGATATCCCGTTTTTATCGGGTTTATATAGGGAAACCGTCACTTCGTCGCTCTTCGCGAAAAGAGACATATTAGGATTAGGGGGCAAGGAAGCGAAAGGCATATAGAAGGCGATGAAATCCTTCCTTTTCTCCTCAGCGATGGCGATAACGTAGCACTTCGATGGCTTGATCATAAGGATATGTTAGCATTTTACCCTCTCTTTTTTCCTAAAAGAAAGAAAAAGCCTTATAATCACCAAAGGTGAAAGATATGAGCGCTTACGAAAAATTCGAATTCGGTAAAATCCTCTCTTCCCTTTCTTCCTTCGCCTTGACTGAACGCGGCAAGAAGATGGCTTTATCGACGGAGCTTATCCCTGACGAGGAAAAGCTGCGGGAGGAAATCGCCAAAGTGGAGGAGATGCGGGACTTGTTGCTCCGTTATGACCGCTTGCCGATATCTTCCTCCGCCGATTTAGGCAACACCCTTTCCTTCGCTAAGAAGGGTGGCTCTCTTCACGCAGAGAATCTAGAGATGGTTGCTAATGATATTCTTACCTCATTGGCGGTGAAACGCCGCTTGTCGTCCCTCGATTCTTCCTTTCCTTTGCTTAAAGGGATGGGGGAGCGCCTGCCCTCGCTTTCGCCTTTGGAGAAGGCCATCCATAACGTCATCGCCCCCGATTTATCGATCCGCGACGACGCCTCGCCTAAGCTCAAGGCGACCCGTCTTTCTTTGCTGCGGGCCGAAGCTGGCGTCAAAAAGAAATTATTCGAAGCCCTGGCGATCAACCAAGCCTATCTTTCTTCCTCGACTTATTCGATTAAAAACGGCCACTATGTCTTGCCGATCCTTAATTCCTACAAGCGGAAGGTGAAGGGGCTTTTGTGGGATATCTCCGGGTCAGGAGAGACGGCTTATATCGAGCCCGAGGCCATCGTGAGCCTCAATAACCGCATCGCCGACCTTCGTAGCGAAGAAAAAAGGGAAATCGAGCGGCTTTTGCTGGCCCTCTCTTCCTCGGTGGCCACCCACGCGGACGAATTAGAGGAAAATAACGCCCTTTTAGGCGAACTCGATTTCCTGACGGCCAAGTGTTTATACGGCGCTTCGAGTAACGCCACGGTCGCGCATTTAGTGAAGGAACCATCGATTGAATTCCTTAACGCCCGCCATCCTTTGATCGAGCCAAGCAAGGTGGTGGCCAACGATTTCCATCTGGACGCCCATTGCCGCGTCGTCGTCTTAAGCGGCCCCAACGCCGGAGGCAAAACGATCGCCCTTAAGACGCTGGGCCTTTTGCTCCTCATGGCCGAATGCGCCCTTCTCGTCCCCGCCAAAGACGGCGCCTATTTCAGCTATTTCCGCCGCATTTGCGTCGATATCGGCGACAATCAATCCCTTAGCGACAACCTTTCCACCTATAGCGCCCATCTCCAAGCCATCTCTTCCATCCTCTCTTCCGTCGGCGGAAGGGACCTCGTCATCCTCGACGAACTAGGGACCGGCACCTCGCCTAAGGAAGGGGAGGCCATCGCCATGGGCGTCCTCTCATATCTGCAGAAAAAGAAGGCCTTTGCCATGGTTTCCTCCCATTTCGAGGGCCTAAAAGCCTATGCCCTATCGAAGGAGGGGGTCAGCAACGCCTCGATGCTCTTCGACAAAGAAAGGCTTTTGCCGACCTATCGCCTCAAGATGGGCTTGCCCGGGGAAAGCTACGGTTTTGAATTGGCTAACCGCTATAAACTGCCCGAGGAAGTCCTTTCCTTCGCCAAGAAGGAGCTTTCCGACCCCTCCCTCCAAAGCGTCTCCCTCGCCATCGAGAAACTATCCTCGGTCACCAAGGAAACAGAGGACCTTAAGGAGGCGCTGCTTAAGGAAAGGCAAGCGCTCGCCAAAGAAAAAGCGGCCTTAAAAAGCCAAGAGGCGGCCTTTAAAATGAAGGAAGATTCCTTCCAAGAGGATTTAGGGAGAAAGAAAGCCCTTCTGCTCGACGAATACGAGCGAAAGCTTAACGATATAGCCGCTAACCTTAATCATGATGATGTCAAGCTTCATGAGGTGAGCAAAGCCAAACGGCTATTAAGGGAGACCGCTAGGGAAGGGGAGGAAGAGACGCCAGCCTCCGTCTATGAAGGGCCTCTTAAAGAAGGGGATTATGTCGCTATTCCCTCGCTATATCTATCGGGGCGCCTGCTCTCCTTCCAGGGGGAGAAGGCCATCGTCTTAACCCCCGAAGGCCTTTCCGTCAAAGTCAAAAAGGATTTGCTCGCCCCGACAAACGAACCGAAGGAAAAAGAAAGGAAGGAAACGCGTAGCCTCGGCCTTTCCCTCGATTCCCTCTCTTCCCGCAAAAGCGTACCCCTCGAATGCAACCTCATCGGCATGCACGTCGAAGAGGCGCGCTTGGCGCTAGAAAAATACGTCGATGACTGCTTATTAAGGCATTATAAGAGGGTAAGGATCATCCATGGATGGGGGAGCGGCGCCTTACGGGGGCTCGTCCGATCTTATGCCGACGAGCATCCCGAAATCGTGCTCTCCTATGAAGGGGCGACAGGCGAAGAAGGAGGGGGTGGAGCCACCATCTTCCATCTTAAATGAGCCTTTCTTTATCTCCCAAAATCGCATCGTTGATCGCCCTTTTGCCCGATAAGCCCGGCGTTTACGAGATGAAAGACGCCGAAGGGAAAATCATCTACATCGGCAAAGCCAAGAACCTTAAGAAAAGGGTCTCCCAATATTTCCTTCGTCCCCAAGAAGGGAAGGTTTTAGCGATGGTTAACCATGTTGATTCCTTCGATTTCATCGTGGTGAACAACGAAAAAGAAGCCTTTATCCTCGAGATGAACCTCATTCAGACCCATTATCCCCGTTATAACATCATGCTGACGGACGATTCCCATTACCCTTATATCGCCCTCCATAAGAAAGACGCTTCCTTGTCGATCGCCAGGAAAGCCAGTGACAAAGCCCATCGTTTTTATTTCGGCCCTTTCCCGAATGGCCGCGACGCCTATCAGACGATCCGTCTTTTGGAACGGATCTATCCGACGAAGAAATGTCATGGAATGCCCCTAAAGCCTTGCCTATATATGCATATGGGGCAATGCCTAGCCCCTTGCGTCAATAAGAACATCCCCGAGGCGGATTACCAAAGGCTATACGAGCAGATCAAGCGCTTCTTAGATGGCCAGACCGACGAAACGGTCTCTTCGCTGAAACGAAAAATGCTCAAAGCGAGCGAGGAGATGCGTTATGAGGACGCCGCCGAAATCAAGAAGACGATCGACGGCATCGAAAGAACGGTCGCCAAGCAAAACGTCGAGATCCTTAGCGACCGCACCGACCGCGACGTCTTCGCCTATTCCTCGCGCGATGGCTATTTGTCGCTAACAATCTTAACTTGTCGTCAAGGGCGGTTGCTGGGAAAAAGATCCCGAGTGGTGCCGTTAATCGAGGAAGAAGTGGAGGAAGCCGCCGATTTGATCGCCCAATATTACCAAAAAGAGGAATTGCCAAAAGAGATAATATGCAAGATCCCCTCTTTCCAAGAGGCTTTTTTGACTATCTACCCAGATGCCAAGATAAGGGAGCCAAAGGAAGGGCGTCTGTTGGAGCTATTGGAAATCGCCTCTTTAAACGCCAAGGAGGCCCTCGACGCCCATTTCCTTAGCGCCCGCCTTGAGGACGATAGCCTTTCCTTATTAGAGGAGCTCGGCAAACTCCTATCGATCAAAACCCCTTATCGCATCGAGCTTTTCGATAATTCTCACCTTCAAGGCTCCTCGGCCGTGGGGGCGATGGTTTGCTATATTAACGGC
>CAVKTU010000057.1:0-6316 GCA_963659395.1 Holdemanella sp.
TTATTCGCCGAGAAATACGCCTGCATGTATTCGTCGTATGTAGCGGGCGCATCAATCAGGTTCGAATGGAAATTGAATTTGCCTTCCCAATAGCCTAGCGCGTTCATGTAAACGTCGTATTTCCTTTCTTGGACGTTTTCTAACGAATAGAAGGCATCGATATATTTGTTGATGTTCTCCGCTTCGTGGGTGAAGGGCTCGTCGTTAGCCAAAAGGCCCACGACCGCTTTACGCTTGCCATGATCGCTGACTTCGTCAATGACATCCGACAAATTGCTAAGATCCATATCCTCCAGCGGATATTTCTCGGTATGGGTGCCAAGTTGGGCCCGCACATAATAAGTATCGATGAAATAGCCGATGTTATGTTTCTCGCATAATTCCAAAGCCTTAACCAGATTGTTATTGCTAGAACCCGTAACCCAACGGTCGACGGAATAGGCGAAGATGTTGATGCCGCAATCCTCTAATTTCTGAAAGATATCCTCCGAGAGGAAATTGGGCATGGCGTGGCCATCGACACTGCCGCCCGAGGCATAAGGAACATAAAAACCGCCGATAGGCATGACCTCATCGCCGCCGATAACGTCATAAGTTAAGGCGGTGTATTTCTCCGGCGTCCTTTTGACGCTTTCGACGTAATCCATCCCCTCTTCGTAGAGAACGCATTTCTTAGAAGAGGAGGAACAAGCCGCTAAGGACAAACAAGTCGGGATGAGCGCGATGGCGCAAATTTTGGAAAATTGTTTCATCGTTTATCTCCTTTTAATCATCGTGACGCTAAAGGTAACGCCAGCAAGCAACAAAGTGGTCAAGAAGACGACGAGGCCGTCTAAATAAGAAACGTCGGCTTTCTTTTTGACCCCTTCGCCAAGACGATTACCGATCAAATCGCCATCATCGGGATTGGTCTCGTATTGGAAATCCTTGCCGCCTTCGATGCCATTAGAACGATAATCGACGCTCGTCTCTTGACGGTAGGCCTCGGCATCGAGGTTCTTAATCGACCAATCATCGATGCTGAAATTGGAGACCGAAGCATAGGCTAGGCCTTTCGCGGGGATCGCGCTATCGCCTAAGGTGAGGATACGCAAATACCCTTCCGCCGTCTCGCCTAAATCATAATGGAAGATGGCGTCGCCGTATTCCTCATCGTCATAACGGATATAGACGTCCAAAACGCCATTGACGAGGCGCGTTTTAAGCGTCGGTATCCGCTTCTCATTCGGATCGAAGAAATTGCTCGTAAGCGTCGTATAATGCCTAGCTTGCCTCGCCGAATAGACAAGAACGCGCGGGGTTTCGTTAGGAACGCTATGATCGATTTCGCTGTTTATGGCAATGTTCTCAAAATGAAGCCACGTGGAATTGGCCCACGTTTGCCCCGCTGAAGACATCGGATCTTCGATTCCCCAGCCAATGCCAAAGCCCGTCGTAATAGGCGAGGTAAGAACGCCATCATCGTCATACGCCGGAAGCCTTTGTAGCTGCGGTATCGAGAATTCCATTTCGAAATTTGAATACATGTATTTGGTGGAAATCTGCGCTGCCGAGACATTGGAGAAATGCAAAGCCCCCACGTCCTTATCGACGGCCAAATAGCTTGGGGTGACGGGGCTGGCATCCGAAGAACTATAGAAATAATTGGCGTTATAAGAGCCAGGCTCTTGATCGAAGGTCTCCAAATAATCGGGGACGTTCTCAGGGGCGTTATAGGTATAACCATAGACCTCCATCGAGGAGATGCGCACTTTATTATCGCCTTCGCTAACGAAACCGAAATAGCCGGTGCCGGATTCTAGAAGGCTAGCGCCATTAAGAATGGTTTTGTTGGCTATTTTCAGGGTTATTTTCCCGGCGTTTTCTACGTCGATGGCGAATCTGACCTTCGTTCCCATCGTCAAAGAAGCGACCTCTTGTTTGGGAAGAAGGAGGGTTTCCATCTCCTCGCCGTAATGCTCGTGGACGCTTAAAAAGATGGCACCATAAGCCTTTTCGATATCGATGCTTAAGGCCCCTTTGCTCGTCGGAGAAGCGCCGACGCTAGATAGTCCTGAGCAAATCCGGAAAACGCCTCCGTCGGCCAATGAATCGAGATAAACATCAAAAGAGGCGCGATATAGATAGCTGACGCCGGCGTCGCCATAATTGTTTAAACGCATTTTGGCGATGGCTTTCCCCTCGCCTAGCACTAGTGAGGAACCTTCTCCCGAAACGTCTCCATAAGTTCTTAAGTCGCCGGAATTGACGTAACCGTCGACGACGCTATTATCGCTAAGGGCATAGCGAACGGAACTGCCGGCCATAACGGACGTCGCCGACCTAGAGAAAAGGGAAATGGCACCACCTCCAACGCTTGCTATAGCCGTGACAGATAACAACAAGAGGACGCAATTCCTGCTTTTTCTATTCATTCGTCCATGCCTCCCACCCTTCATCAACGACGGCTAGGAGTTCATCCCACACCTGATCGGCGTTTTTGCGGTCGTTTTTGTTGCTGGCTAAGAAGGATTGAGCCGTCTGGACTCCCGCGAAGGCATTAACGCCGTGGTCACGAAGAACGCTACTACGAGAGGCGCGGGCCATTAACCCCTCCTTCTCAGCCATCGCAAAGAGGGTTTTGGCCCATGTCGAATCATTGCTCCCGTCATAAAGGGAGGGATTATCCAAACGGACGTTCGAAGGCAAATGGAGGTCATTCATATAGGTAAGGATCGATGAATCCTTGAAGAAATATTTTAAGAAGGATTTGCTGGCCTCTTTAGCGTTCGAATAAGTCGGCACGAAGATATACTGCTCAGCGGAATTGTTGTAGATGACGTTCCGGGCTTCCTCGATCCTCTCGTAATCGTTTTTCGAGCAAGGATAGGTCGCTTCGTCATATGGCGTTTCCTTGTCGATCAAGGCAACGATCTCCGATAAGGTGGCGTCGTCCATGTCCTTATCATCAAGCTTCTCAACGATCGAGGAAATAACGGGCGTCTTCATCATGTTGATGTTAGCCGTCGATTTGTTTTCGTTAAGCAGCCATGAACCATTAATCGTCAAAGCCGCCGCCCCTTGCAAATAAAGGTTTTGCACAGTGGTGAAGGATGTGTTCGTGCATTGCTGATGGGTGGTGTCGGGCGTGATGATATCCTCCATCACCTTAAGGGCCTTATAACGGCCATCCTTCTTTTCGAAGACGGCGCGAGAGGGGGTGTTGCCCTCATCGTCCTTCAAAGCCATCAAGTGATTATGGTAATAATCGAGGCCATCATATTGGGCGGCCCAGGCCGAAGAAACGTAATTCCAATAGCCGTTAAGTCCCCCAGGCTCATTATAGAAGAGCCAAGGCGTGATTTTCTTATTCTTGAGGTTCAGAACCAAATCGGAGAGCTCATCCGTCGTTCTCGGCACATCGTTCTCATCGATCAAATCGGCGTTATAGACGATGCCGCCGACGGTGTTGCCGTAATTAAGCAAACGGTATTTGCCGTCGTTAGGATCGCGCTCGGCGTCCAAGAACCCCGGATAGAATTTCTCTTTGATCGTCTTGCTTTCCCCTTCATGGCGATAAGCGAGGATATCATCGAGCACCTCGAAGTTGTCATAATATTGAAAAGTGCCTAAGCTCGTGAAATAGAGGTCATAGGGGTTGGAAGAGCCTAAATCGAGCGTCTTGGCGATCGTCGAGGCGTCGGTAGTCGTTTCTAGCGTGGCGACGTAATCGCTTTGGGAGGAATTGAAATCCTCGATGATCTGTTTCATCCACCGCATCCCTAGTCCCGATTCCCAGGCATATATCTGAATGACATTGGGTTCGGCATCTTTGGCGCCGCCGCCGCAAGAAATTAGCGAGGCAGCTCCTAATAGCGATAACGTGGCCAAGACAAGTAAGCGTTTTTTCATGATTTTATCCTCCTATATTCGGTTCTCATGATTATTCTTTGATGCCGCCGATAGAAACGTTGGACATCAAGGCTTTGTTACAGAAAGCGAAAAGCAAAAGGGGCGGAAGCATCGATAAGGCGCAAGCAGCATATAACAAGTCGGAGCGGTTTTGATAGAGGGTTTGGTTCTTGAATTGGTAAATCCCCACCGCCAAAGTCGGAAGTTTGGGCAAATAAATGAGGGCCGAGGCATAGGAATTCCATTCGACAATCCAACACATGAGGAAAAGGGATCCGAACATCGGTAACGCTTGCGGCAGCATGACGCGGAAGAAAATCTGCCATGGGTTGGCGCCATCAACCTGCGCCGCTTCGGCGTAGGTCCACGATAAAGATTGAAAGAAGGCGTAGAAGAATAAGAAATAGATATTAAATCCGCCAAGGGAAGTGAGGATCATTAGGCGCGTATTCATCCATCCGAGGTTATAAAGAAGGCGATACATGCCATTCCCCGTTCCATAAATCGGTAAGATCGTGACGCCTAAGACAAGGATATAGAGCAACTTATTGCCAGGGAATTTGTATTTGGCCGCGCAATAGGCGAATTGGCAGGTGACGAAGATGCATAAGAGCGGCCCTAAGAAAGAGAAATAAAGGCTATTGAGGATCATTCCGAAGAAACTCGTGCCGTTAGATTCAATCGATTGGAAGACTTCCACGTAATTGCTGATTTGCAAAGGTGAGAAGCCAAAGGGATTGAGGGCGAAATCGCCTGCCGAGCGCATCCCCGAATAGAAGCACCAGAAAATGAGATAAACATAACTCGCGGCCACCGCCACGAAGAAAATGAAAGCGAAACAGCGCAAAACAATTTCCGACACCGTCAAGTGGCGGCTTTTCCAATAATGCCCGAGGGTTCTCATTAGAATTCCACCTCCTGCAGATGACGGTTGAGCAAGAAACGCGATATAAGCGCGATCGCGCAGCTAATGACGGTTAACACTAGCCCTAACGCCGAAGCGCGGTAAAGATTAAGGTCAAAGGCGTTGCCAGCCCCTTGGACCTTCATATAAAGCCAATTGCTCACCGTCTGGGTGCCATAACGACCGCCCGTCAATAAGAAGACGGCCCCCGTGGCGCCGAAAATGCCGGCGAGATTGGTCGTCACAAGCATCACAAAGGTCGGCCAAATGATGGGGATGATGATTTGGAAGAGCTCCCTGACCCATCCGCATCCGTCGATCCTCGCCGATTCAAGGACGTCGGTCGGAATCCGCGAAAACGCCCCGCCCCACAAAATGAGATTGGAAGGGATGCCTAACCAAATGAGATTCAATAAGACCATCATGTTGGCGAAGCTCGAATCCGACAAGGGAGACTTAAGGCTATAATCGAGTCTGAATAAAGCGGTCAAGAAATCGGAGAAGCCGCTGTAATTCATCAATTCGATATAGAAGAAAGACGTGACCACGCTCGAAATAATCGAAGGGAGATAAAAGAGGATGCGGAAGGCGCGGTAGCCGAGAATCTGCTTATAGATGACATAAGAGACAACGATGCCGACGAAGAAGAGGACGATTTGTACCCCAAAGGTGATGAAAGTGTTTTGGAATGCCACTTGCAGGTTGTCCACCTCACTCGTGCTCCCTTTGGTGATTTTCTCCCACACCCAAGCAAAATTATCTAGCGTCCAAGTCATCTCCCCGCCCTTAGGCCTTTGAAAGGCCATCAAGAAGGAATCGAAATTGACGTAGACGTAAAAGACCAAAAAGGAAACGACAGGCACAATCAGGCAATAGAGAATGAAGAGATTCTCTTGCCAAGTGTTCCTCTTTTTCTTTTTGATATTACGAGAGATGGTTGCTTCGCTCATGCGTCCGCCTCGAAAGCGATGCTTTTAATATAAACGTGTCCGACGAATTTAGAACTAGGATCCAAAGATGAGAAATTCATTTCCACGCCGTTAGAAGAGAAATCCATCTGATCTAAGCCTTCGAAGGTGTGGGCGTATTCGTTCTCGCCAACTTTTTTGCCATTAGAGATCCATTCCGTCTTCCACCGTCCTCTTTCGGATGTTTCATCGCTTATGAATTTGTAAGCGTATATATCAAACGCGCAACTGCACGGAGAGCTTTCAAATGTATACCCCTCGAAAGAATCGGTAAAGGTGATGATCATCTTCGTCATGCCCTTTTCCTTTTGCTCTTGCGCGACTTCCTTCCTTAAATTGACCAAAAAGGAATTGTTCCGTTCCGCTTTCAAATAATCCAAACGATATCCCTTTCCCTCCACATAAGCGACGTTAGATTCGCCAAGGGTTTCGACCAAATAGGAAGATGGATCATCGGCGCTATAACGGGTGGAGAAATTATAACGGATGGGGAAAGAAGAGAAGCTTTCATCGCTTTCCTCGCTCTCGCCCTTTTGGTGGGTCAGTTTGAAGG
>CAVKTU010000057.1:6326-8242 GCA_963659395.1 Holdemanella sp.
GTTTGAAGGAAATGGCCCCATCAACGAGATTGCCAGAGAGATTGCCGGCATCATCGCAAAGAGCGATTGGGAAGGTAGCCAAACGCTCAAAATCGAAATTATCGCTGGCGCCTACGGCCTCCACTTTCTCTTTCTTGCTGGACAATTGGAAGGTGAAGGAGCGGCTTTCGTTAACATAGGAGCCAAGTTCCAAGGTGATGGACCGAACATTCTTCGAGAGAAGATAGGCGACATCATCCGCCCCGATCCTCCCAACGATCGGCTCTTCGCTAACTTCGCTATGAATAAGGTGATCGTAATAGCTATCCTCTAGGCATGGAATAACCTCATTGCCCTTGCTAAAGGAGATAAAAGAGGCGGATAAGTATGTTTTATGGCACATCGAGCAAATGCCGTTTTCATCAAAGCTATGAGCTTTCTTTTGTTTGCTTCCGCCAACGATTTTCGTCAAACCGCATTCGAAGCAAGCCATTTTCTGATAAGAGGCATGCTCACATGTCGCATCAACGAAATCAAGCGTTTGATAATCGTGGGCCTTCTTAGGGAGGAAGGAATCCTGATACGTCTCCCCGCATCTAGAGCAAAGATGCTCGGTATAGCCTTCTCGCAGGCAAGTGGGCGTGACGACCTTATCCTTGCCCGTAGTCGGGATATGTCCTAAAGGACCGCTATAAGAAACGACATAATCCTTATTGCAGGTAACGCAGTGCTTGCTGGTTTGCCCATAATGCGCACAAGTCGGCTCCGTTACCTTCGTGAGGCTTTCATCGAACTGATGGTTGCCGGCAGGAACGTATTCTTTGTAGGAGCTAGAGCATCTAGAACAATCAAATTCGGTATAGCCAACATGGTCGCAAGCGCTTTCGACGGTCTCTCCTATATGATAATCGTGCCCTAAGGCGCTCGTGTACGAACCATTGCTCGTCTCGCCGCATCTAGAGCAGCGATAGACCGAATAGCCTTTTCCTTCGCAAGTGGGAGCCACCGTCCTTATCAATTCGTTATCGTGACTCGTCGTCGCGGGAACAATGGCCCCGCACTCAAGGCACGTCCGGTCTTCGCAAGGATAAGTCCCTTCAGCGAACACGTGGGTATGGGCCATCGAAGACGAAGAATCGGAAGAGCTCTCCCCTCCGCACGAAGCCAGGGAAATTCCTCCCCCTAATAAAAGGATGAGGGCGTAAGTAAGCCATTTGAAGTTTTTCATGCTTCCTCCTTTCCGCCGTTGACGAAGCGGCCGTTAATATAGATGGGGCGAATTTTGTATTCATCGCTTTCGACGAAGGTTAGGTAACGCTCAAGCGAGAAGGTCTCCCTAGCCACTAGCTCCCCCGCCCTCGTGGCGCGAGAAATGAATTCTTCCTTGATAGCCATTTTATCGGCCTTATCGCCATCAGGATAATAAGAATCGAAATTAAGATACAGCGTATTTAGCGGCGTGGCCATCACTCCCGACAAACGGTTGGAAAGCGTTTCCTTTCTCGAATCGCTAAGTGAGGAGGATAAGATTGCCTTCTCCCCTTCTTTTAGTATACCCAATCCTTTCATGACGATTTCCTCTGGCAAAACGGATGGATAATTCTCATTGCCCCAGGATTTTAAACAAATGTCTTCCCCTGCCTCGAAAAGGGCGAGGAAATGTTTATGAAAGAGAGAGATGAAGGAAGACACATACGTCGAAGCGGGCCCATAATATGCGTCCAGGTATTCCTTCAATAAAGCGTCTTGATCGAGGCTTAAATCCCACATCAAACGATCATACACATAGCTTCTAGCGTCCGTTTGCCAATTCCTTGGCGCATCATGGCTTCCCTGCATCAAAAAATATTCGATGCCATATTCATGGAGGCTTTGGACGTTTTCCTTGATCGTATGGAAGGTATCGAAATAAGCGTAATAATTGGTGAAATCAATAT
>CAVKTU010000058.1:0-8158 GCA_963659395.1 Holdemanella sp.
TCCCAAGGATTTTACCTTGAGCAAAGGCAAGAAGGGGCCTTTTAAAGGGCGCCCAGCCGTCCGCATCGTGGAAAGCGGAGCAGTCCTTACCGAAGTAGAGAGCCTTTTTGAATGCGAATCCTCATTCGTCAAAGTCAGCTACAAAATTTATCGTGACCTTCCCTATATTGATATTTCTTATTACGTTCTATGGAACGAACAAGAAAAGACCCTCAAAATCAAGGTGCCGACTTCCTTAACCGGCAATTTCTTCGGCCAGATAATGTTTGGAGAGGAGAACTTCCATAGCGATGGCGACGAATATGTGGCGCAGCGCTTTGTCGGCAAGGAAGATGGCGATAGGGCCTTATGCCTTTATAACAAGGGCGTCTATTCCTTCGCCGCGGAAGAAGGGACTTTGTTCGCCACCTTGCTTCGAGGAGCCGCCTATTGCGCTCATCCAATCGAAAAGAGGCCCATTTTATGGCGCGACCGCTTCGTTCCTTATATCGAACAAGGGAAACATGAATTCTTCTTCCGCTTCGGCTATGGCAAATTGAGCGAACTAGAGAATAACGCCCAGGAATTCGTCGACGACATCCCTTCCTTCAATTTCTTCCCTCATGGAGACGGAAGAGAATTCGTTAATGGCGTTTCCATCGATAACAAAGCGATTTCCCTTGCCTCTCTTTATCGAGAAGATGGCCAATATTGCTTCCGCCTCTTCAATAACAACAAGACGCCTCAAACCTGCTCCTTTGAGGTTTTTGGTGTCAAAATGACCGTCACTTTCAGCAAATTCGAAGTCAAAACCTTCGTTTGGAAGGATGGCACGATTATCGAAAAGGACCTTTGGTGCTAAAAGCAACAAAAACGCTACAAATCGCCATCGAAAAGCTAAATCCAAAACGGAAATGAGACGTTTTAAGCCATTTCTTCAACCAAGGTTTCCCTCTCCTCGAATTCCTTATTGATACCATCGATAAGAGTTTTCGCGTGTTTTGAGATGACATCTAGATTCTTATGAAACTTAGAAACATCCCCTTCAGCCCAGCCTGTGATATAGGAGAAATTGAAATTCTGCGTATCCAATCCCAAATAAGTGCAAACGATGCAAGCGATGGATTCCGCTTCGACTTCTTTTATTCCCTTCTTCTCGTTGGCGGTTAATCCCTTAAAATCCTCCCTTTCCGTAGCGTGCGCAAGGGCGTGACCGCATTCATGGACGAAAGTAGAGACCTCTTGCAAATCGGATAACCCTTCTTGGATCCTGATTCGCTTATTCTTGTGATTGCAATAACCATAACATTCCTCCCCCATTTCTTCTTTGGGAAGGTAAGCAACTTGATATCCCTTATCTTCCACCGTCTTCTTAAGGCCCCGCAAAATCTTTTCTTTATCTTCGATAATCTTGGCCTCGTCAAAGCGAAAGACGTTGATCGTCGGCCCCTCGGTTTGCGAAAGATCGAAGACGGAGCCAGATCGGAAGCCCTTGAGCGCTTTTTCTTCGTCTCCTTCCCCCTCCTCTTTTTTAGAGACAATGGGAATGAAAACACGAATGGCTTTTTCGCCAGCTTTTACATGTCTTCCTAACAAATTCCATCCTTTAAAGCCGTGCAGGGTTTGCGCCTCGGGGAACTGCATGATGATATAGATTTGGTTTTTTAGGGAATAATGTCCCAAGTTTCCCATCTTCATTAGGACGTCTTTGTATTTCCCTTCCCTTATGAAACGTATTAGATTGGTTTCGATTTCCATCGATAGCCTGTCCATTTCCTCGTAACTAATTCTTTTCCCATATCGTCTTCCTTTACGTTTTCGATATTTCTTCATTTCTTCTCTTATCCCCCACTAATAGATAGCGATGAAATAAGGTTTTTAATCACAAAAGATACTGCTTTTGCTTAAGATTCCAAAATCCAGAAATCCCATGCAAAAACGGCCTACATTGACAATTTATTCAACCAAAATATTGATGAACGGAAACAATCAAATGATTTGATTCGCCGAATAGTAATGCTCAATTGCTTCAAATAAGGAACGATAATAATGGAAATAAGGAACGAATAGAGAACCAATAAGGAACGAATAGAGAACCAAAATATTGATAAAAGTTCCTTATTTCGTTAAAATGAAAATATGGGGTGATACCAAAGAATGAAGTTAGATTTCAAATACACAAACAGTCTTGTCACTTATCTTCTGGGGATAGAGAAATTTAAAACGGCGCTAGACTATTTATATCTGCCCACAAGAGAAAAGCAAAAGCTCATGTATGTGGCCAAATTAAAGAAAACGCATTTCTCAACAAGTATCGAAGGAAACGTTTTGTCCTACAACCAAGTCGAAAAAGTAATAGCCAACAAACAAGACACAAAAAGAATAACGGCCGAGCAAGAGGTTCAAAATTATTGGGATGCGCTGACCTTCTTAGAAGAAGAAAACAAAAAGAAAACCAAAATAGACATAGAGTTTATCTTAAAACTCCACGATATAATCGAGAAGCACGGGAAGCTAGTAAGAATTCCTTTCCGCGGTCAAACCCCGCCAGGCATGTTGTTTGCCGTATATGATTCGAGCACAAAGGAAGCGGAGTACATACCGCCTGAATACACCGATATCGAACCTTTGCTGAATGAATTAATTGCTTGGTACGATTCCCATCAGGATTTGCCCGCGCCAATCTTATCCGCGATCATCCACTACGCTTTGGTGACCATTCATCCCTTCGAAGATGGAAACGGCAGAACCTCGAGGGCGCTTGCGACATACGTATTGATGCAACACGATTATGACTTGAAAGGCTTTAATTCCTTCGAAGAATACTACATGTCAGATTTAAATGGGTATTACGAATCGATTCAAATGGGGCTGCCACCGCTGTTTTATTCGGGAAGGGAAAACCCGCCCCATCTGGAGATATGGATTGAATATTTTTGCAAAATCATGTTTTTAAATGCCGAGAACATCTATGACCAAGCGTTAGAAGCATCGAAAAAGGAATCAAACAAAATGCTTTCATCCCTATCAAAGAAGGATCTTACATTACTAAGATATTGCCTTGAAAAGAATATCCGAAGCATAAAGAACAAAGAAATCGCCACATTATTCGGCGTAACGCCTAGAGCCGTATCCAAATGGATGAAAGAATGGGTAGCAAAGGGGATCATCGAGCCAAGTTCGGGAAGCGAAAGAATCACGAGTTACAATCTATCGCCGAAATATGCTGAGCTAAAAGCCTCCGATTTAGGGTTCACCAACTAAATATCGCTAACAAACCCTCTTCCTTATAATCGCATTGGTTTGCGACATCTAAACTCTATCGTTCCGAATTACATTATTTCTTTCTATAAAGCGTTATTCTTCCTTTTTACGATTGTTTCTAATCAAAAAAGGCTTTAAGGTTGCCCTCTATCGCATTCTTCCTAGAATATATCCATAAGAACGAGGAGAACCATGGACAAAGAAGACAAGCGCTATGCGCAAGCGATCAAGGATTATATCCTAAATACCTATAAGAAGAATTTCCGCGAACCAGTCGCCAACCTCAAACATCCGTATTTGGTGCCAGGCGCCGCCTATTCCCATCAATTATGGGATTGGGATTCTTGGCTAACCGGGGTGGCGTTGCTCGCTATCGACGACCCCGCCATCGAGGCTTATGAGAAGGGTTGCGTCCTCAATTTCCTCGATGCTCAAGACGAACAAGGGAGAATCCCTATTCTTGTCCAAGATACCCATTGGTGGCTATTTGATTTAGACCCCCGCGTCTTTACCAATATTCATAAGCCATGTTTGGCCCTTCATGCCGTGGCTATCTCCAAGCATTATGGCGATGCCTCATGGCTAAAAGACGGCTATTCAAAGATGCAAAAATTCATCGCCTATTACGAAACGCATCAAAAAGACGAGGAAACGGGGCTCTTTTTCCCTATCGATGACTTAGGATTAGGATTCGATAACGACCCCACCGCTTTCTACCGTCCAAAATGCAGCTCGGCCACTATTTACCTTAATTCCTTGATGCAAGCGGAATATCAAGCGATGTCCGATTTAGCCGCGATGCTTTCTTTGCCTCAAGAGCAAAAAGAATACCAAGAGAAAGCCGCTCATCTCGCCCAAGCGATTCATGATGAGCTTTTCGACCCGCGCGATGGCTTCTTCTATAGCGCCGACATCTCCTTACGCAAAGTCGATCCCAATGAATGGCTTCAAAGCGGCGCTCCACGCCACTACCATTCCTTGCCAATGCGGATCGAAACCTGGGCTGGCCTCTTGCCCTTATGGAACAAAATAGCCACCAAAGAAGAAGCAAAGCGCGTTGTTATGGAACATTATCTTAATCCCTCCACCCTCTATAGCCCCTATGGCATCCGCAGCGTCTCGAAAGCGGAAAAGATGTTCCGCAACATCAAATCGGGCAATCCCTCTTGCTGGTCAGGGCCAATTTGGATCAATGCCAATTATTTCACCTATCTTGGTTTGAAGAATTACGGCTATGAGGAATTAGCTGAGGAATTGGCCTTAAAAACGATCAGATTGCTAGGGAAAGACGTCGAAGAACACGGCGAATTCTATGAATATTACCATTCCGAAACGGGCATGGGTTTATGCAATCCCGGTTTCCAAAGCTGGAATTTCTTAGTCCTCTTGATGATTGACGACCTAGAAAAGAAGGCTTAAAGCACTCCCCCGATTTTCTTAGATGGCCATAGCCGCAAATGTTTTTATAATAGTCATTGATATTGCCTTGTAGGAGATAAGAAATGAGCAGCTTCAAAACATTAGAACCGAAGGATAACTTCTATCAGAGTTCCCTCTTTTTCCCGATGCCCGTCGTGATGATCGGGACCTTGACGGAAACAGGGGAAACAAGCCTAGGCCCCTATTCTTTATTGGCCCCCTATTACATCGCCGGCAAAGGATATTACGCGATGTTGCTTGAATGTCGTAATTCCTCCAACACCGCTCAAAACATCCTTCGGAATGGCAAATGCACCCTTAATTTCTTCCCCGATGACAAGAAATTCTTCAAAGAGGCGGTAAGGATGGGCTGGCCTGGCGATAGCAGCGAAGAGAAAATGAAGGGTTGCCTCTTCACTCTCGAAGAAGGAGAGATGGCTAAAGAGCATCCAGATGAGAAATTCCCCAAAATAGTCAAGGAATCCTTCCAAGTTATCGAATGCACTTGGATGAGAGAGCTAGATAATGCTAGCTCCGACCAACCTGGAGAATTAAATGGCTATCCTGAACCATATCATGACTTTAATGGCATCACCTCCAAATTCGGCGCTCACTTCATCCTTCGCATCGACAAAATCCTCATGAAGGAAAAATATTATTCCACCATCGTTAATGGCGTGACCGCCAGCGGCTTCCCGCGTGTTCCCGTGGATTACGGCTATCGCGATTCGAAGAATTTCTGGTGCTCGAAATTCAAAAAGCCCCGTCCTGAATTATTGCCAATGAGGGAGACTTCTGTCTCTAGCGTCCGTTATGCGGCCGAAAGGATCCAAACGGATGTCAAATTCACCGATGACGCCTTGGCGCGCTTGGTGAAGGTCCCCCGCATCTTCTTACCAACCGTATTAAAAGGTTGCATCAAATGGGCTGAAGAACATAACGTCGAACTCATCACCGAAAAGGAGATGGACATCATTAACGACAAACGAGCCAAAGAAAAAGGAAAGGACAAATAGAAGCACCCCCTTCCGCTCAAAGCCGTATTTTAAGAGTAACTTCTCCTAGCAAGAAGCGGTTTAATGCACTGCCATTTTCGATATGAATCCCACGTATATTGCATTTTCGCAATACTCCAAAGTGCTAAAAACGACATTTTCGCAATACTAGACTCTAAAACATTCGATTATTGCTGGTTTTTATTTTCGGTAAACTGTCTATCGAATTGTGACTGCGTATCTGGCTATCAAACCGACACAAAGCTCAACAAGTTTTAAAAGCATCAAACTTTATCAGCAAAGACAAAACGGCATAAACTGAAAAATTGGAAGAACGTTGCGAATCGCCCATTAATACATAGATTCATTACCTTCAAAACCACTTTCCAAATACCATTCTTATATATTCGTTCGCATAACACTAATAGAATCAAAAGCTTCCTTCGAACCAAAACATAGGTGCATCAAAATTCAAACGCGCAAATAGGTTGTAACACGTGTTACATTTTTCTTATAGCTAATGTCACAAATATACCAACAAAGCTATATTGATTACACTTTTTCAAGGGAATAAATGCTGCGTCGGCACACTTTTTCAAGGGAAAGTGCATCTACCACCGCGACTAATTCTACGACAAAATCCCCTAAATTTTTCCTAAGAGAATTGACTGCCAATGTTTTATGATCGGTCGACTTGCCACAAAAAATTCACGATTGTCTGTCGCCGAAACGAGAAGAAGCAAATTAAATATCTTTAAAGTGAGGTATTTGCGGTAGCCGCGTATGCCTTCGTCGTTGCCTTCAAATGCACCCTCTTTTCCTCGCTCATCCCCACCATCACATATTCAATCAAATAAGCGAAGAGACACTTTTGCCATTGGATATAACCAACGGTGAAAGTTCCATAAGTAACAAAAGCCAACGTTCTTTTGACTCGTCACAAATACTTTTGTATTAAATTTTATCGACTCTATAAATTGACGGGTTAAGCATTTAAAAGTTCATCTGTTCTTTCGCCAACCATCCTTATCTCTATATTCTGAATGCGCTTTAAGATATTCGTCCTTCTTACCACATATCGTATAGTCACAACGCTCACCATTGACGCACGTCGTCTTTCTAACAAGCCTTGCCCCCATTACCTCTAAAGCGGGATAATCCACATTGCATAAAGCGGGAGCTATATCCTCCATGTGGTGCCGTTTAACGAATTCTGCAACCGAGCATTTGGTGAATTCGTAATATATCGGCTCTCCCTTCTTATAAGGAGCGACATCCATCGCATAGTCATTCCATTTGTCGCAACGTTTCTTCGCAGAGCAAAACGCCTTATACATAAGCCTTTGCCAAAACGGCTTATCCAAATCGACGAACCATAGCTTTCGAAAGGATGGCAACGTCAAATTCTCGACGATTCGCTCTATCTCATCGAAGGACGTCTTTTCTTTGTGTGCTGTGTAATAAGACAAAACGGCAATGCAATCGTAAGTCCCACCAACGCCGTTATGGAAATTCTTCTTGCCTCCAAGATCCTTCCTCCAATCCTTTAGATATTCAACATATTGGAGCTGAACTTTTGTCCAGGCTTCTTCGCGTTCCTCTTTCTCAAAATGCAAACATATCGCCTTCTTTATCTCCTTTTCACATCTTTTCGAATAAAGCACATGGCAACTTCTATCAAATCCTAAATCCTTGTTCTTCATAATCGCCAATTCAAGTTCTAGTACAACTCCTCGCGATTACCATTATATGTGAAAAAACTTGCAAATCCCCATCGGAATTAAAAATCGAATGGGCACATTATCATCATTCTTTGTGTTATGAGCAACACTTCTAAATCCAACCGCTTTGGCTTCTTAAAAATGCGCTAAAATCAAGAATGGAAGCAATGACAAACGGGCAATTAAAGGCCTTATATCGCCATAAAAGCCAATAAGAACCGTATCGCCTCGAAACGATGAGCATCAAGTTGGTCTCCCTATCTCCAGTTATGCGTGTCATTCGCAAAGGACAAAATGCTCTCAATAACACAAGACGGTCTGGCGGAAATTCCGGAATTTTCAAATTTCCTCCAACAAGGATGATCATAACGTCTGACTATTACTGCCATCGCCGCGTTTATCCCTTAATTTAAATTCATTAGTTCGAAAAGGGCCAAAAGACACGAATCAGAGAAGTATCCCGTCTTCCCTTCGGCCTTTAAATTATTTCAACCAATCTTAGAGAACTGTCGAGAACGTTCCACAAAATAAATGTACGAATCAATAAAAGACTCATCTTCTTCAACAAAATTTTGTGCCTATCGGCCTGTAAGCCACACCTCGCTCTATACCCCTTTCCCCGCAAGCTAATACGGCTATATTTTCATTCAAAAAGTCGTTTTTAATAAAAACCAGTTTCTATCGCTTCTTTTTCATATAAATACCTTCTATGCGACAAGTATTTTTTGCTCTAGAATCCATCTATGCGACAAGTAAAACATGTTGATGTAGACTCATTTG
>CAVKTU010000059.1:0-1012 GCA_963659395.1 Holdemanella sp.
CGGATAGGTCCCGCACACGCCTGGCGATCAATTCGTTATATTGCCCTCCAAAGTCGAGGACAACGATCATTTCTCTTTCCATACTTCTCTCCAATTCACGATATCTTAGCAAAAAGGGGAGAGAAATAGCATCCTCTCCCCGAATTTATTGTGTTGATTCGATTAAATCTTTAGCGCGGCCTTCATGATATAGATGGCTAAGAAGGCAACGGAGCAGCAAGCGACGGTGATGTCGCTCTTTTTGAATTTGCCAGCGGCCAAGGTCATGATGGTGTAGGAAATAAAGCCCCAAGCGATGCCATCGCTGATGCTATAGGAAATGGTCATCACCAAGATGGTGAAGAAGCCGCTTCCGACGGCAATCCAATCGTGCCATTCGAGTTTCTCGAGGTTCTTGAACATGCAAACGCCGACATAGACGAGCGCTAAGCCCGTGACGGAGCTAGAAGAGAACATGCCAAGGGCGGGATAGATGGCTAAGCTCAAAGCAAATAGCAAGCCTGTGACGACGGCGGCTAAACCCGTCCTCGCCCCAGCGGCGACGCCGGTGGTGCTTTCGACGAAGGAAGTGACGGTGGTGGTGCCGCAGACGGCGCCAAAGCAAGTGCCGATGGCATCGGTGACCATGGCGGGACGATCGTTGACGGTGATGTTGCCATTGTCATCGACCATGCCCGCTCCCGCCTCAACGCCGACTAAGGTGCCGGTGGTGTCGAAGAAATCGACAAAGAGAAGAGCGAAAGTGAAGGCGATGGCCATCGGGTTAGCGAAGGCGTCGAACCCGCGGAAGCAGCATCCGAAGATCTTGGAGATGTTGCCAAGTTCGCTAATGTGATAGCTGGAGTCATAGAAGGTCGGCATGCCTTCGACGCCCGCTTGGCCCATGGAGGCGCAGATGACGCCCATCAAAACGATGGTGATGATAACGGCGAATTTAGAGACCCAGAAGGACCATTTCTTGTTTTGCGGCAAAGAAGAAAGGACCAAAACGATGACGACGCCGATGATGCCC
>CAVKTU010000059.1:1022-7928 GCA_963659395.1 Holdemanella sp.
GATAAAGGCGATGAAGAAGCCAATGCCGGCGGAAATGGCGAATTTAAGCGACTTGGGGATGTTTCTGACGATCCAAGCGCGTAAAGGAGTAAGGCTGATGATTAAGAAGAGAACGCCATCGAGAAAAACGATGCACATCGACTGGGCGAGGTTGAAACCCATGCCAAGCATGACGGTGTAGGCAATCAAAGAATTGATGCCAAGGCCGCTAGCAAGACCCACAGGGAGCTTGCCATAGAATCCCATCAAGATGGTGGTGACGGCGGCGCTGATGGCGGTGGCGGCGAAGATGGCGGCGCGGACTTCGCTGACGGTTGCCCAAACATCGCCATAAATTAAGATCGAAACAACGCCATCGATAGACGTTTTGACGTTAGGAGCGGTAGTGGAGCCGGTGAGAATATTGGCCCAATCGCCCGAAAGCATGTTGGAGTTAAGCGGCAAAATGTAGAACATTGCCAAGAAGATGATGAGGCCACCGATTAGTTCCCTAACGATGCTAGAGCCCCTTTCGGAGATGTGGAAATAGCGGTCTAAAAAACTCCCAAAACCAGTTTTGGGGCTCCAAGATCCGTTTCCATTGGACGGAGATTCGGTCATAGTTGCTTCTTCCATGGTTACCCTCCTTATTAGAAGATGCTGCCAGAGGCGTAGCGGGTAAGATGGTACAAGAGACAAAAAGCCGAAAGAGCCGCCGTTTCGCTCTTAGGGATTTTCATCGTAGTGCCCAGTTTTGAGGAGTGGGCGTAGAGACTGCTGGACCATATTACCGGCATATACGACTTCGACTGCCTAATTTTAAAAGAAAACAATCTCCTTTGGCGGTGAAAGCACTTTCATTTTTGGCCACTTCATTCATCTGTTTCTCCCTTTCCTATGGAAAGAGGCAGGAAAAATATTTTTGGGGCGAAAAACTGCTTGCAAAAAAAGATTGTTTCCGTCCTTTTTCCTTGTTAAAGTTTTCTTCCGGAAAGAAAAATGGAACTCCGGAGCTTGAAGCTAAAACCTCTTACCAAACGTAGGGGGATTTTTTCTTCTTTGCGGGTTCCTTCTTCCCAAATATTCATCTCATTTATCGATTCGAGGGACTTAGGCTTCTAGGTCCCTTTTTTCTAAAAATGGGATGGGAAAGAAAAGGAGGGCTTAGGCATGGACCAAGCAAAAAAGCTCATTCTCGATGTGAATGAGAGCCCCAAGAAGATCTCCGAGTGGATCATCTTGGCTGTTCAACACGTGCTGGCGATGTTCGTCGCTTGCATCACTGTACCATTACTGGTATTTTCTTCGGCGACGGTAGGGGATGGATTCGCCAATTCGGGCTCCGTTGTCCCTTATGTCAACATTAACGGCGTCAGTTTAGCGCAGACGATGATCGCGCCGACTTTGGTGGCGGCAGGTGTCGGCACCCTTATCTATATCCTACTTACTAAATTAAAGAGCCCTGTCTTCTTGGCTTCTAGCTTCGCTTATATCGCCCCGATGTGCGGCGCTTTGGCTTTAGGCGCCATTCCCGTCAAAATGGGTGCCGAAGGACAAATCGTCGAAGCACTTGTTGGCGACACCGTCATCGGTTATATGGGTAACCTCTGGGCTTTGCCAATCGGCATGGCCATGGTCGGCCTCGTTTACGTCATCGTGGCCATCGTCATCCGCTTCGCCGGGGTCGAATGGCTCAACAAACTTCTTCCGACCGTCGTTATCGGACCCGTCATCATGGTCATCGGCCTTGGCTTAAGCGTCAGCGCCGTCAATAACCTCATGGCTTCTAGCGGCAGCGGCGATAGCTATAACCTCATCGCCATCTTATCGGGCTTAGTCGGCATGGCCGTCACCGCCCTCTGTGCGCATTATGGCAAAAAGACTTTAAGTCTCATCCCCTTCGTCATTGGCATGTTGGCTGGTTATCTTACCGCAGCCGTCTTCACCGCCATCGGCTATTATGGTTGCCATAACGATTACTTCCATATCGTTGATTTCTCTCCGATCGTCAATAACTTCAGCGACATCGGCGTCCGTAGCTTCATCGATTTGCCTAGCTTCGTCTTCTTGCCTGAGAACTTTAGCGCCGCCGTCTCCGTGACAGGTGGCCAAATCGGGAGCATCGCTTTGCTCTTCATTCCTGTCTCTTTAGTCACCATCTGCGAACATATCGGCGATCATAAGAACCTCTCGGGCATCATCGGGCGTGACCTCTTAGAAGACCCTGGACTTTCAAGGACCTTGGCGGGGGATGGCATCGCCACAGCCGTCAGCGGCCTCCTTTGCGGCGCGGCCAATACGACCTATGGCGAGAACGTCGCCGTTGTCGGCGTCACCAAAGTCGCCAGCGTCAAAGTCATCATCCTCGCTTGCGTCATGAGCATCTTGCTTGGCTTCCTCTCGCCCATCATGTGCGTCGTCCAAACGATTCCGACCTGCGTTACCGGCGGCGTTTCCTTGCTCCTATACGGCTTCATCGCCGCTAGCGGCGTCAAAATGCTTATCAACGAGCAGATCGACATGTCTAAAACCAAGAACATCTTCGTGGCTTCCGTCATCCTCGTCGCGGGCATCGGCGGCCTCATCATCAGCTTCGTCATCAAAAACACGACCGTCACCATCACCTCAACCGCCGTCAGCATGCTCCTCGGCATCCTTATGAACGTCATGCTCCGCGATCCGAAACCGGCGCAAGAGCCTTCCTCTAATGAATAATCAGGAGAAAAATATGGACATCAAAGATTATCCTAACGTCACCCTCTTATCCCATCCTTTGCTCGAACACAAGATCTCCCATCTGCGGATGAAGGAGACCCCCACGGGCGAATTCCGCCAATTCGTCAAGGAAATCGCCATGATGGAAGGCTATGAAGCCCTCCGTAACCTCAAAACGGTTCCCGTGACCGTCCATACCCCAATCGAAGACAGCGTCGAGCCGATGGTGGAAGGAAGCAAGCTTTGCTTCGTTCCCATCCTCCGCGCCGGCATGGGGATGGTCGATGGCTTGACCGCCTTAGTGCCGACGGCCCATGTTGGCCATATCGGTTTATACCGCGACGAAGTGACCCATGAGCCGCACGAATATTATTGCAAGCTACCTAGCGGCCTCGAGGATATGGACGTCTATGTCCTCGATCCGATGCTCGCGACGGGGGGCAGCGCCATCGACGCCATCAAGATGCTTAAAAGCCATGGCGCCAAAAAGCTCTCCTTCATTTGCATAATCGCCGCCCCTGAAGGGGTGAACGCCTTCGTGAAGGCCAATCCGGAGGTGCCGCTATATATCGGCGCCTTGGACCGCGAACTAAACGATCGCGCCTACATTTGCCCGGGCCTCGGCGATGCCGGCGACCGTATCTTCGGAACGATTAAGTAATTAAAAAAGCACCTCTCTTTCGCCAAACGAAGGAAGGTGCTTTTTCTTTTAGCGGTCGATAAGCTCGTCCATCGCGCGCACCTCTTCGGGGGTGGGCACATAGATATAAGGGTCGTTACGGTGGAGCTCCCGATAATCGAGGCCATATCCGACGACGAATTTGTTCTCTTGCAAGGTCTTGCCGACATAATCGATTTGCACGGGTATCTTCCTTGCGCACGCCTTATCTAAGAGGGTGGTGACGATGATTTGCTTTGGCTGGTAGTTGTTTTGAAAATGCTCAACCAGATATTTCATGGATAAGCCGGTGTCAATGACGTCTTCGACGATGACGAGGCTACGCCCCTTAAGATCCATCTTCACATCCTGCTTCAGAACGATATTGCCGGTGCTTTGATTGCCTGAATAACTGGATATCTGGATATAGTCAACCAACACATCGATCGATAGGTGCTCAATAAGGTCGATCATGAAATTGGCCGCTCCCTTCATCACGCAGACGAAGACGGGGAGCCGCTCATCGTTTTTAAGCCGCTCACTCAATTCCTTCCCGATGCGTTCGGTCGCCGCGATGATTTCTTCATGGGACATCACAAGTTCTTGCATTTCTTTTACCTCTTTGGATAGCCTAATGGCGATAGGCGCGCTTATTTAATAATCCAATATAAGATATTTTTCGGCATTTAGGTAAAGAAAGCGCTATCTCAAGGAAAAAAGCAATTCCGGAAAGACATTTCGAATGTCTCGTAGCATAATAAAATGTCATAAAGGCAAACGCCTTGAAAAACAGAGGAGAAAGTAGTCATCATGCTCGACAATGCGATTTTATTCTCATTATCCGCCAACCAGGATTTGGCTTCCTCGATCGCCAAGAAGCTGCACGTTTCTTTGGGTCAACGAAGCATCAAGCATTTCCCGTCCGGGGAAATCATCGTCGAGCCGTTAGAAACGGTCCGGGGCAAAGACGTCTTCATCATTCAGTCGACTTGCCCTCCCGTTAACGACAATCTGATGGAGACTTTGATCTTCATCGACGCTTTAAGAAGAAGCAGCGCCAAAGAAATCAACCTCATCATCCCTTATTTCGGTTACGCCAGGCAAGACCGCAAGGCCAAGCCGCGTCAGCCGATTACCGCCGCGTTAGTCGCCCATTTACTTACGACAGCGGGCGTTGACCGCGTGGTAACCGTCAATCTTCACGCCGCCCAGATCCAAGGCTTCTTCTCATGTTTGGTCGACGATTTGACGGCAGTGCCGTTGCTTGGGCGCGCCTTATTAAGCGAACAGCCCGATTGCTCCAATATCGTGGTGGTTTCCCCTGATCATGGCGGCGTCACCCGTGCTAGGTTATTGGCTGAGCAATTAGACGCCCCGCTAGCTATCATCGACAAGAGGCGCAATTCCAAACTTGAGCCCGAGGCAATGAGCATCATCGGCGAGGTCAAAGGCAAGGAATGCGTCATGATCGACGATATGATCGATACGGGCAAAAGCGCGGTCATCGGCGCCAACGCCTTGTTGGCGGCGGGCGCCAAGAACGTCAAAATCGCGGCTACCCATGCCGTCTTCAGCGATCCATGCTATGACCTTCTCTCTAACGGCCCCTTCGAAGAGATCATCGTCACCGATTCCATTCCTCTTGATGAGCGCTTCTCCAAGCTTAAGACCGTGCGCGTGGTGCGGCTAGCCAGCATGCTAGCCGAATGCATCGACCGCATCGTCTCCAACAACCCCCTCTCCGCCGTTTACGCGGCTTACGCATCCAACGAAGATTTCAAAACGAACAACGGCGATTAGTCGCCGTTTTTCATAGATAAGGAGATAAAACATGAAATTAAGCGACATCAAATTGGGACTCACCTATGACGACATCTTATTGATACCGCAACGCTCCGAAGTGGTGCCGGGCGAAGTGTCCTTAAAAACATACTTAACCCCCTCGATCGTGCTCAATATCCCTATCGTTAGCGCGGCCATGGATACCGTCACCGAGGCGCCGATGGCCATCGCCTTAGCCCGCGAAGGCGGGATCGGCATGATTCATAAGAACATGTCGATTGAGGATCAAAAGAAAAACGTCGAGTTGGTCAAACGCAACGAATCGGGTATGGTTCTTGATCCCATCACCCTCCGCCCCGATCAAACGGTCGCCGAAGCGGAAGCCCTCTTGCATCATTATTCCATTTCCGGATTGCCAGTCGTTGATGAGAACATGAAGCTCATCGGGATCGTGACTAATCGTGATATCCGTTATCTTAAGGCCGACGATACGCCCGTCCATGAAATCATGACCAAAGACAATCTGGTCACGGGGAAAGAGGGCATCACCTTAGAAGAGGCGCAGCTTATTTTATGGAAGAACCGCATCGAGAAATTGCCGATCGTCGACAAAAATGGCATTTTGGTCGGCCTAATCACTTCTAAGGACATCGATAAGAAGAAGGATTATCCGCAAGCGGCCAAAGATTCGAAAGGGCGATTGCTTTGCGGCGCCGCCGTCGGTGTGGGAAGCAATACCCTCGAACGGGTCAAGGCCCTTTATGAAGCCGACGTCGACGTTCTGACGATCGATAGCGCCCATGGTCATAGCGCCAACATCCTTAAAACCGTCCGCGATATCCATGCCGCTTATCCGGCTTTGCCAATCATCGCTGGCAATATCGTGACCAAAGATGCCGCCAAAGATTTGATTGAGGCCGGCGCCTCATGCGTCAAGGTCGGTATCGGGCCTGGCTCGATTTGCACGACCCGCGTCGTAAGCGGCGTTGGCATGCCGCAAGCCTCGGCTGTTGACGAAGTGAGTTCCTATTGCCGCGACAAAGGCGTCACGGTGATTGCCGATGGCGGCATCAAATATAGCGGCGATATCGTCAAAGCGCTCGCAATCGGCGCCGACAGCGTGATGCTAGGTTCTTTGCTTGCCGGCACCGTCGAAGCGCCAGGCGAGGAGATTATCTATCAAGGACGTCGTTTTAAATCTTATGTCGGGATGGGCAGCTTAGCCGCGATGAAGCGGGGGAGCGCCGACCGCTATTTCCAAAGCGCTTCCACCAGCGCCCGTAAGCTAGTTCCCGAAGGCATCGAAGGAAGGGTCGCCTTCAAAGGCCCGCTTGCGGATACCATCTATCAATTATGCGGCGGCATTCGCAGTGGCATGGGCTATTGCGGTGCCAAGGATCTCGAGGCGTTACGAGAGAACGCCCATTTCGTTCAAATCACCAACGCCGGTCTTCGCGAAAGCCATCCTCATGATGTCAATATCACCGTCGAAGCGCCTAATTATTCGAAGCACGGCGAATAACGAAAAATCTTAAAAACCCTGCAAAACCCCTTTCGTTTGGATAATAGATAGGGGTTTTCTTTATATTGGTTATGGTATTTTTGGAAACCGTTTTGTTTCGATAATTACGAGATTTTAAAACCGATGAAAAACAATTTGACGGGATAGGGGGGCGATGGTATATTTATTGACGCACGTTTAGGCGTCATCTCTAGCGGATGCTTAGCTCAGCGGGAGAGCATCGCCCTTACAAGGCGGGGGTCACAGGTTC